>CAXTUM010000019.1:0-12987 GCA_964247205.1 uncultured Beijerinckiaceae bacterium | reverse complement strand
TGGCGCCTATGCCTATCGCGGACCGGACGAGTGGAGCTTCCCGCCGGGGCGGATGGACCAGTGGGGCGTGACCAACCCGCCCTCCCCGCGCATCAAGCGAATCCAGACTCTATTCCCGTTCATCGAACTGCCACTGCGCTGACACAGAACAAAGGACCATTTCCGCCATGAAATTCGCCAGCTTTACGATTGACGGACGCGCTGCATGGGGTGTTGTGGAAGGTGGCATGGTCGCTGATCTCAGCGCCCGTCCGGGTATGGCGACCCTGCGGCAGGCGCTGTCCCGTCCGGACGCCGCTGCTGTCATCGAGGCAGCCCTCGCTGCGGCATCCCGCATCCCGCTGTCGACCATCACGCTGGGGCCGGTCTTGCCTGATCCGGACAAGATCATCTGCGTGGGCCTCAATTACGAGAACCACCGCAAGGAAACCGGCCGGGACGAGGTGGCGCACCCCACGATCTTCACGCGCTTCGCCAATTCCCAGATCGGGCATGGCGCACCCATGATCCGACCGCGCGTCTCCACGCATTTCGACTACGAGGGAGAACTGGCGCTCGTGATCGGGACGCCCGGCCGGAACATTGCGAAGGAGAAGGCCTACGCGCATGTCGCGGGATATGCCTGCTACAACGACGGGTCGGTGCGGGACTGGCAGCGGCATACCATCCAGTTCACGCCGGGCAAGAACTTCGTCGGCACGGGTGCCTTCGGCCCTTACCTGGTGACGCCGGACGAAGTGGGGCCCCTGCCCTCCCTCCGGCTGATGACGCGCCTGAACGGCGTGACGGTGCAGGAAACGACGCTGGGCGACATGATCTTCGATATCCCCGCGATCATCGCCTATTGCTCCACCTTCACGCGGCTCGAGACCGGTGACGTCATCGTCACCGGCACGCCCGGCGGCGTCGGCGCCAAGCGCACACCGCCGCTCTGGATGAAGCCTGGCGATGTCGTGGAAGTGGAAATTGACCGGGTCGGGCTGCTCAGCAATCCGGTGACCGGCGAAGCCGCATGACGAAGACGGATTTCGACGTTGCCATCGTTGGCTGCGGGCCCGTCGGCGCTGTTGCAGCCTGCCTTCTGGGGCAGGCGGGCATCAGGACGGTCGTCATCGACAGGACGGATGCAATCTACGAGAAACCCCGGGCGGTGGCGCTGGATCACGAGATCGCGCGGGTCCTGCAAAGCACCGGTCTGGCCGAAGCCATCGCCCCCCATGTGGAGCCCTTCACGGATTCCCGGTACTACGGCATCGGCGGCCGGCTGATCAAACATCTGACCATGGCGCCGGAACCCTTTCCGCAAGCATGGACGCCATCGATGGTGTTCATGCAGCCCGCAGTGGAGAGGCTGCTGCGGGATCGGCTCGCCAAGCTCGAAACCGTCGTGCTTCGTCTCAACCAGACCGTAACCGGCTTCCGGCAAGCGCCTGACCGCGTCACGCTGGAGACGGACACCGCGTCGGGAACCGATAGTGTGACGGCGGGCTATGTCATCGGCTGTGACGGAGCCTCCTCCAGCATCCGCAAACTGGCCGGGCTGGAACTGGAGGATCTGGGCTTTGATCAGCCGTGGCTTGTGGTGGATGTGCTGGCCCATCCGCAGGGCCTTGCGAAACTGCCCCGGACCAGCATGCAGTATTGCGAGCCGGGACGGCCGACGACCTTCGTGATCTGCGCGGGAAACCACCGGCGCTGGGAGATGCGCCTGAACGACGGCGAGGACCGGCAGCTGATGGAGACCCCGGCAGAGACATGGAAGCTGCTCAGCCGCTGGATCACACCGGACGACGGCGTGCTCTGGCGCAGCGCCGGTTATCGCTTCCATGCGCTGGTGGCGCGGCAGTGGCGAAACGGACGCATCCTGATCGCTGGCGATGCGGCGCACCAGCAGCCGCCCTTCCTTGGGCAAGGGCTATGCCAGGGCATACGCGATGCGGCCAACCTGACCTGGAAGCTCGCCCGGGTCATCAAGGGTCAAAGCAGCGAAGGATTGCTCGACACCTATGGAATGGAACGTGCCAGCCATGTCCGCAAGCTGACCGGTATCATCAAGCACATTGGCGCGCTGATCGGCGAGCGTGATCCGGAACGTGCGCTGGCGCGCGATGAACGCCTGATTGCAGAAGCGGGCGGCGCAATCAAGCCGGTGCCGCGCCAAGACCTGATGCCTGGGCTGGACAGCGGCCTGCTGAGCGGCGCGGAGAGTTCCGCGCGCGGGTGTCTTTTCCCGCAACCGTGGATCCAGACTCCGTCCGGGCCGCAGCGGCTGGATGATCTGGCCGGGACCGGAATCCGGATCATCACCATCCAGGACAAGGCGGACGATCTGGCAGCAATGAAGGCGATGGCCGATGACCTTGGTGCACGGCTTGTCGTGATCCGCACGCCGGACAAGGCCACGTCCGTGAGACCGGAACTGGCCGAACTGAACGGCATTGTCCGCAACTGGCTGCATAGCCATGGCGCTATGGCCGCCATCGTCCGTCCGGACAACTATGTGTTCGGAGCCGCCGACGGTGTTTCCGGACTGTCATCGATAGCGGACGAATTCAGGGCGGCGCTGGCGTGAGGTTGCCTTGCACAGGATGGTGCTGACCATCGAATGAACGGGTGTTAAACTGCGGCCCTTGGCGCAGGATCGTGCAATCTGCACTGCGTTCCGTCATTGCGGCTCGCCTGAGTCCACATGACCGCCCCCGTTGGGGGAAGCGGAAACTGCCCCGGCAGCAGAGAGGTTGAACACTTCCTCCATCGGTGTATGCACGGGGCGCGCGTCCGGATGGGTCTCCATCAGCGGCGCCATCTCCCGCCACCAGCGCCAGAAGACAGGCGCAGGCTCACGGGGCTGCGCTATGGCCGGGCCGCACTCCTGATAGGCGAACAGCATGAGTCCATGCCGGTAGATGCTGAACGATATCACGCCGCTGGCCAGGATCGCATCCCTGAGCTCAGGCCAGACGGCTTCATGCCGCCGCCTGTATTCAGCTTCGGCGCCTGGCTTCAGCATCATTATCCAGGCGCGGCGAATGGCGGGGCTCCGTTCATCCATCATCTGCCGCCAACGGTTTGGGCCCGCGCCGCAGAAGCGGCCACAGGAAGAGGACAAGCGTGATCGCCATCAGCGAGCCGGAGAGCGGTTGCGTAAACAGAGGCCAGACGTCTCCATCCGTGATCATGAGGCCGGAGCGCAGCTTGGATTCCGCGATGGGCGTCAGGATGAAGGCGATGACGAAGGGTCCCAGCGGGAAGCCGCCCCGCTCCATGCCGAAGCCCAGCACGCCGAACACCAGCGCAACCCCGACCTCGAACCACCGGTTGTTGGCTGCGAACACGCCGATGACGCAAAAAACCAGAACCAGCGCGGTCACGAGGGGCCTCGGGATGTCGATGACACGGCGCAGAAGCGGAATCATGGTCATCATCATCACGAACATCATGACCGTGGATGTGAGGCAGGAACCGATGATTGTGTAGACGAGGCCTGCATTGTTCTGGAACAGCAGGGGGCCAGGCTGGATACCATGGATCTGCATCGCCCCCATCAGGAACACATCGATGACGCTGCCGGGAATGCCCATGGCGATCAGCGGGATGAGTGCGCCACCGATGGTGCCATTGGCCGCCGCCTCCGAGGCGACGATGCCGTGTGGCGATCCCTTGCCGAAACGCTCCGGCGTCTTCGAGACATTCTTGGCGACGGTGTAGGAGACCAGCGCGCCGACGCCGGCCCCGATGCCCGGCAGGATACCGATCCAGGTGCCGATAGCGGATGAGCGGATGAGATTCAAAAACTGCTCCTTCCAGTCCGAAAGGCGCATGAAGAGTCCGCTGCTGGTGTAACTCACGCCATCGGCATGTTCTTCAGGCGTCATGGAATCATGCAGCACGGTGCCGATGGCAAACACACCGACCAGCACCGGCAGCACGTCCAGCCCGCTCGTCATCTGCCACCAGCCAAAGACAAAGCGCGATTGCCCTGTGCTCTGGTCAACGCCCGGAAAGGCGACCAGCGCGCCAAGACAGGCCGACATCAGGCCTTTGACCATGGAGCCCTTGCTGACTGACACAATCAGCACCAGCGCCGTCATCACCAGCGCGAAATAGTCGAAGGGGCCGAACCGGACGGCAAGATCCGAAAGCGGCTGCGTCAGCGTCGCCAGCGCCACCCACGCGAAGAGCGAGCCGAATGTCGCCGCACCGATACCCAGGCCAAGCGCCCGGCCCGCCTCGCCCGCCTTCGCCATGGGGTATCCGTCAAAGGTCGTCATGATGTTGGCGGGTTCGCCGGGAATGCGCAGCAGCGTCGCTGTGATGAGCCCGCCGGTGATCGAACCGGTGTACATCGACACCAGCAGGTTCATCGCGTCATTGGGCAGCATATAGTAGGTCAGCGGCAAGGTGAGTGCGATCAGCATGGCGCCGTTGATGCCCGGCATGACGCCTACGATAATGCCGAGGAATACACCCGCAGCTGTCAGGAACAGATGCCAGGGCGTCAGGAGCATCAGCAGCGCAGAACCGAGCGTCATCGCAGTCCTATGGAATGTTGGTCACGAAGATCGTGCGAAAAACGTAGTCGAGTCCGAAGCCCAGGACCGCGCCCAAACCCAGCGTCCACGGCAACAGCGGCTTTGGCCGTTCGGCAAGGACAAGCACGGCGAGAACAAAAAACACGGCCGTCGCGAAAGCATAGCGCACCCACCCCGACGCTAGGATGGCGGCGTAGAGCACGCTGAGCAGGAAGGCTCCCGCGACCCTCAGGCCCAGTTCCTGAACGGTGCCGGAGTCTTTTTTCACCCTCAAATGGCGCCTTGCCTGCATCAGCATGAGGCCGCCAAGAACAATGGATGCAATCGCAACGCCCGCCGGAATGGCTCCCGATCCGACCGGCTCGAACGGACTTGCCGTGTATCGGCGCGCATCCCACAGGAACAGAACCGCAATCGCGATGGTCAGCAGCGAAACAAAGATTTCGGCATAGTGGATGCGGCGTTCCATCCGACGGTCACTCACCTTTTCACGAGTTCGCGGGCGATGGGCTCGACATCCTTGTAGGCAGCGTCGAGATAAGCGCGAAATGCGTCCCCCCCGATGAATTCTGTGGTGGACGATTGCCGCTTCTGTCCTTCAATCACCGCCGTACTCTCCATCGCCTTGCGCAATACCTCCGCCATTCCGTCGATGGCCGCTTTGGGCGTAGCTTTGGGCGCCAGCCAGAAATTGTTGATGCAGAACTCGTAGTTGAGGCCGGCTTCTTTAACCGTCGGGACTTCCGGCTGGTTCTCGAGCCTCTTTGGACCTGCAAATGCCAATGATCGAACGCCGCCAGCCTTGAAATTCTGATATTCGGAACCTGACAGCATGGTCGTCTCGATCTGCTTGCCCTTGATGGCAGCAAAGTTCTCGGCCCCACCGCCAATCTGCACGAAGCGGAACTTCACATCCGCCGCGCGCTCCAGATAGCCGCCGCCCATGTGGTTCAACGCACCGATGTTGACACCGAAGACGACCGAACGGGGTTTGGCCCGGGCAGCGGCAACAAGGTCCTGGAGCGTCTTATACGGTGAGTCCTCATGCACGATGTGATGCAGGCAGAACCCGCCAGTCAGCGCCACAGGCTCAAAATCGCGGTAGGAGAGCGCACGGGAGGGGTCCACAACCTCACCGGACAGCAGCGCCAGATGGATCAGCAGGAAGGTATAGCCGTCGGCGTCGGAGTGCTTGGCCTGAATCGAGCCGACGGAAAAATGTCCCCCGACGTTGATGATCGTCATCGGCTGCGCCAGCAGGTTCTGCTCCTGCACCGCACGCTGCACCAGCCGCCCGAAAACATCGGACTGACCGCCCGGCCCGAAAGGAACGATTACCTTCACAGGCTTCTGCGGCCAGGCCTGCGCCATCGCCGAAACCCCGCCGGTGATCGTCACACCGAATGCCACCGCAGCCGCCATGAGCGTGCGCCGGATCACTGCTGGCCTTGCATGGTCTGTCATGGTTCGCCCTCCCTGTTTTCGTTACGGTATGTCCACATGGTCAATCCATCAATGCCCGCGCATCGATACCGAGGCCCGGCCGCATGGGCGCCGTCAGCAACCCGTCGTGCATCTTGAATGTGCCCGCAGGGGCCCGTTCGAAAAGCGGCTGGTGGAAGACATGCAGCTCCACGGAATCCGTATTGGGAAGCGCAGCAGCCAGATGCAGGTTCGCCAGCATCGAGACCACGGAATTGGAGTGGTGCAGCGTCACCGGTTTGAAGAAAGCCTCGGCCAGAGCGGCGATCTTGCGTCCGAAGGTGATGCCGCCCGAGATGACCGGATCGAACTGCACGTAATGCACGGCATCGGACTCGATCAGCCGACGGAAGGCCCAGAGACCGTAGTCGTTCTCGATCCCGCAAAGCGGGATGCCGCCCTCGCGCTGGATCCGCGCCATGCCCGCGACATCGTCTATGGGAAGCGGCTGCTCGAACCAGTAAAGGCCGTAGCGTTGCGCAGCCCTGGCGAAGGCCAGCGCGGACGGCACATCATAGTTTGAAACACCATCGACCATCAGCCTCGCGTCTGGTCCCATCGCTTCGCGCAGTTTGGCGACACGCTCCAGATCGACCGCGAGCGGCGCACCGCCGACCTTGATCTTGACCGCGCGGAAGCCCTTGCGGATATAGTCCGCATACTCCTGCGCAAATTCGCTGACCGTCTGGCCGTCCTTGTAGAGCCCGGCACTGGCATAAGGTATCGACCGGGGGTCGTTACCGCCCAGCATGCGCCACAGCGGTTCGCCCGCCGCCTGCGCCTTGATATCCCAGAGCGCGATATCGATGGCGCTCATCGCGGCCCAGGTCTGGCTGCGGCGGGTCGAGACCTGCGATGTATCGATAGCGCGCTTGAAGTGCTGCTCTGGAAGGCGTGGATCCGCGCCAATCAAAATGGGCTTCAGATCGTGCTCGATGAACGCGGCGATGGAGGCGGGATCGCCGCCGTCAACCCAGGATTCGCCGACGCCGATCAGGCCTGTGTCGGTCGTGACGAATGTGAGGAGTGAGCGCTTCACCGTCCAGACGAAACGGGGGTTGCGGATGGTGCCGTCCAGTTTCTTCTCGAACACACGGGTGGTGATATCGGTGATCTTCATACCGTTCGATCCCCGGTGAAGGCCGTGACGCGGCCGAGCGCATCGAGCTTCGCATCGGACATGTAGCCATAGCGGTTGACGAAGACTCGTCCCCCCGCAGCTTCAAATGCGACACGCGCCCGGCGCTCGAAGTCTGCCAAGGGTCCATAGGAATGTGCGAAGGCGACAACCGGCACAGAACCCGCCTGCGCCTGAGCCATGCGGATTTTGGCGGACTGCACGCTGTCGGAGACAGGATGTGCCTCGTCCGGCTCAGGGTAACGCACAGAGGCCAGAGGCCGCCAACGCGAAGGTTCGGAATCGAGCCCGACGACGCGCATGATGGCGGGGCCGAGATCATCCCCCGGTTGCAAAGCCGGGTTGGCCGCCAGGATGGCATCGGCATAGGCCCGCGCCATCATCGGCCAGTGCATGGTATAAAGCTTCACGCCAATCGCCGTAACGCCAAGCTTCGCCACCGCGCCTGTATCGAAGCCGGAGAAGCGCGTCCATGGCGGTGGAAAGCTCTGCGGCATCAGAGCAGTCCGCCCGCCCGAGGCGTCATGAAGTGTTGTCGCACATGCCGACACAAACGCTGTGACGATGCGACCTTTGGCATTGAGCCAGTCGGTTACCGCCGGATCGGAATCAAGCCAGCGCAGATGATCGTCCGCCGTGCTTCCGGCAGTGACAGCCGCGAGATCATTGGTGGTCAGACCGATGGTTACGCGCGTCCGCAGACGGGCAGCGGCTGCGGCGAGCCGGTCCGGATCATGCCCCATCGCCGCCATGGCAGCGCGGGCATGGGCCGAGAAATCGAAAAACAGCGAGTCCAGCGAATAGGGCGGATACTCCGGCCAGTCGAGGCGCAGCACATCAATGTCAGGGTAAGCCCGTACCGCATCGCGGATCAGGGCCTGCGTGTAGGCCAGGATATGCGGGCTTGCGAGCGAGCCGTTGTTGTCGACCCTGAGGGCGGGGGAGCTTCCGTCCGGCAGGCATGGCCGGTCCTCATCGACCGGCCCGCCGAACTGAACCCGGTAGCCCGGCGGAATGGCCGCCTGCACCTGAAGATGGGTCTGGAGGCCGCGCGCTTTCGCGGAATTCAAGGCCCTCGCGATAATATTGCCCTCGCGTGCCGTATGCTCGTCCGCCTCGGCCGGTTGATATCGGAGGCCAGCGTAAAGCGCCTTGTCCGGCGCGAAGCTTGGCGATGTCCTGACCCACAGATCGCGCTTCCCCCAGAGCGGTCTGTCAAGGATACGGACGGAGCCGGCACCTGCGTCGATGGGCGGTTCACGGCTGCCATCGCCATCCGCCGCCGGGCGCATGACATAGGGCGAAGTGGCGATGGCGGTCGCTCCGGCGCGGCGTGTGATGTTGTCGAGAACCTGCTCGACGCCCTCGTTCTGGAAAAATTCGGGCAGGACCGTGATGCCGGCCGACCGGGTTGACATGGTCATGGCAAGGCCTCCGGTCCGTCGGCGAGGCCCAGCATGTTATGCTCCGGACCGATCTGCCAGTGATAAGCGTTTGGCGGATCGACGGCGCGGCCCCAGGCTCCGATCAGCGCCTTGTCCGCCTCGCGCAGCGTCATTCTGCGGTCGATCTCATCCGGGTCCCAATCCGCCAGAAGCCGTGTCATCAGCGCGTCGCGCATGTCAGCATACCGCGCGTCTTCCGCCAGATCACGCTGTTCCAGCGGATCAGCATCCATATCGAAGAGCTGCGGGCGATAGCCATGATAATAGCAAAGCTTCCACCGCTCCGTCCGCAGCATCCGCTGGCGCACCGCCATGCCGCCCGTCCATGCCGGGGTTGCGTCCGTGCAGTATTCCGCCAGAACCTCGCCCGGCCAGAGCACGCCGCCGTCGTGCGCTAAGCTCAGAAAACTACGGCCATCAGCGTGCGGCAAAGGCGGCGCGGCAAGCGCTTCAAGCAGTGTCGGCGCGAGATCGATCAGGCTGACCGGCTGGCTCCTGCGCTGCCCCTTCGGCAGCCTGTCCGGCCAGCGCATGACAAGCGGAATCTTGACGCTCTCGTCGTAGAACGTGTGCTTCCACCAGAGGCCCCTGTCCCCCACGTGATCGCCATGGTCGGAGGTATAGACAACGAGGGTATCTCCAGCCAGGCCGCTCTGCTCCAGCGCCGTCAGGATTTGACCCACCATGGCATCCATGCGCCATGTGAGGCCATAATAGGCGGTGCGCGCCCGCATTTCGTCCTCCGGAGAAACATCCCGGATGCCGCGATTGCCCCGCCACCAGGCATGCCAGGGATGTTCATTCTCCGGTCGCGGCGGCGGGATCGACGGCATGGGCGCAACGCCCTCGAAGCGGCGATAATCCTCGGCGCGCGCAATATAAGGCGGATGCGGCAGCATGTAACCGACAGTCAGCGCGAAGGGCCTTACAATGCCGCCTCGCCGTTCTGCTGCAAATCCCTCAATGCAGGCCACGGCGGCGGCAGTCACGTCGATGTCCTTCACCTCGTAGGCGCTGCGGCCGATGCCGCTCACCTCAATGCTTCTGCGGTAAGGATCATTGGTGTTATGCAGCGGCCCCATGTCGCTGCGCGGAATGCCGATCCAGTTCGAGCTGTGGTCGCCGATCTCGCGGCGCATATAGCCGTGCAACTGGTCAGGTCCCAGCGCATGCATGCGGCCGACGAGTACGGGAGCATAGCCGCCAGCACCAAGCGCATGGGCCATGCTGGGGATATCCGAGGCGAGATAATCCGTGTTCGTCCAGCAGGACTGGCGGAAGGGGTGTCTCGCGGTCAGCGCTGACATGCGGGCGGGAAGGCAGATCGGCGAATTGCAATAGGCGTTGTCGAAGATGACGCCTTCTGCTGCCAGCCGGTCGATGTTGGGCGTGACGCCGCTGCCGTCGCCGTAGCAGCCGGAGATGCGCTGCGCGTGCTGGTCTGACATGATGAGGAGAAGGTTGGTCATGCCGGATTACACTGCCGCCAGGTTGACTGGACGCGCCGGCACATCGACCCTGACGGCCAGAAGATCACCCGCCAGCGGCTCCTGCTTCAGCGCGTCCGGCGCAAGCAGCCGGCGCTGGCAGGTGATGAACATGGTCCGCCCGTCAGACCCGCCCAGCATCGGCATGGTTGGCCGCGACACGGGCAGTTCGATGACAGTATGGAGTGACCCGTCAGGCAATCGCCGCTCGATACGCCCTCCCCCGATGATTGCGACCCAGACCGCACCTTCCGCATCGATACAGCAGCCGTCCGGCATCGTGCCTTCCGGTGTTTCGAGGAAAGTCCGCGGCGCGCCAGCCTCGCCTGTCGCGGGATCGTAATCCATCACCTCGATCCGCCTGTCATGGCTGTCCGCGACGTACATGCGTCGTCCGTCCGGTGAAAAGTCGATGGCATTCGGGATGCGCATGTTCTGTCGGATTTGCACAAGCCTCCCATCAAGGCCGAGGCGATAGATCGACCCCTGCGGAAGAAACTGGCCGGTCTTGTCGAGCGACCCGAACCAGAGGCGTCCTGCCATATCCGCCTTGCCCTCGTTGAGCCGGTTAAGCGGCTTATCCAGTTCGACATCGAGCAGCTTCTTGCCGAGGCCTTCGACAGGGTCGGCTGCATAAAGCCCATCCTCCAGCCCCATCACCATTCCTCCCAGGCGGCGACCGGTCAGCACGCCCGGCATGCTCGGAAGATTGTGGATAGTGGTCACAGCGTCGTCAGGCTTGAAGCCGATGAGCCGCTGACCCTGAATATCAACCCACCACAGCGTTGCCGATGGCCCGTCCCAGTAAGGCGCCTCGCCCGTCACGGCATTGGCGGCCTGCACGGTGAAGACGCTCGCGCGCCCGATGATGTGCACGCTCATGGCTCCGTGCTCCTCATTGTTTCACCGAACCCGCCGCGAGGCCGGAGGTCATGCGCGCCTGCAGGGGGAGGAAGAGGAGCAGCGTCGGCAGCGTCGTCAGGACAGCGCCGGCCATCACGTTCCCCCACTCAACCACGTTCTCGCCGAAGTAGCCCGCGAGCAGCAGGGGCATCGTCTTCTTGCTGGTGTCCGTCAGGAAGGCGAGTGCGAAGAGATATTCCGACCAGCACAGCAGGAACGCATAAGTCGCGGTTGCAACGATTCCCGGCAGCATGATCGGGAAAATAATTTTCCAGATCACCTGGAACTGGGAACAGCCGTCGATGATCGCCGCTTCATCGAGACTGCGCGGCACGGATTCGAGGTAGCCGACCAGCAGATATGTCGAGAACGGGATCGTTATCGCGACATAGACGAAGATCATTCCGATGTGCGAATTGAGCAGCCCAAGCTTTGCGAAAAGAATGAACATGGGCGTGACGAGGATTATCCAGGGAAATGTCTGCCCCAGCATCACCGAACCAAAGATGATCGACTTCCAGCGGAAACGCTTGCGCGAAAAAACATAGGCCGCAATCACTGAAACGAAGGTGCTGACGATCACGCTGACGAGGCACAGCATCATGCTGTTGAAGATGGCCCCGGCGAACTCGCTGCTGAGGAGCGTCCGGTAGTTGTTGAGCGTAAACTGGAAGTTCCCGGCGGCGAACATTGTCTCCGGCGTTCGAAACGAGGCGATGATCACCCACGCCGTGGGATAGACAAGGAAGAAGAGCGAGAGCAGCGTCACAACGATGATCGCTGCCTCCGCCAGCAGCGTTCTGGCCGAGCGTCCTGCCGATCCATAGGTCCGGTCAACGGCCATCCTGAAAGACCTCCTTCATTTCCCGCTCTGCAATGACGCGAAGATAGATCAGCCCGAAGAAGGTCATGATCGTCGCCATGATAACGCCCACCGCCGATGAGTATCCCATGCGGCCTTCGACGAAGGCCTTGATGTAGACCTCCGTCGCCATCACGTTCGTATAGAGGCCAGGCCCTGCGCCCGTGGTCAGCCAGACGTAGATGAAGTTGTTGAATGTCCAGAAGGTGGACATCAGCACCATGATGATGATGGCAGGCTTGAGATGCGGCAGGTACACATAGCGCAGCACCTGCATGCGGCTTGCGCCATCAACCTCCGCCGCCTCTATCAATTCCTCGGGCAATGATTGCAGCGAGGCCATGAAAGTGAGGGTCACCAGCGGAAGGGTGTTCCATGTGATGATGGTGATGATCGCCGGCCAGACCCAGGCGGCAGTCGCGAGAAAGGCAACCGGCTGATCGATGAGGCCGAGCGACACGAGGCTGCTGTTGATCGCGCCGGTGCGTGGATCAAGCATCCATCTCCAGATCAGGATCGCAACGATGGGCGGCGTCGCCCAGGGAACGATCAGCAGCACGCGGCATATCGTGGCGAGCCCATATTTCCGGATTGTCCGGCTGCTCAGCAGCAGCGCCAGGGCAAGCCCGAGAATGATGCGCACCGCCACGCCTATGACCGTCAGCCAGATGACGGTGTTCCACAGGACGCGGCGGAAATCCGGGCTCGCCACAAGCTCCATGTAATTGGCGACGCCAATCCACTCACCGCCGTCGCGCAGACCGAACAGCGAGAGATCGGTGAAGGAGTTCTCGATGTTGAAGAAGAACGGATAGGCGTAAAAGCAGATGAGAAAGAAGAAGGTCGGCAGCAGCATCGTCACGATGAAGCGCCGGTCTCCCAGCATCGCCTCGCCCTTTGCAGCCTGAACCGTCATCTTTCCCTGCTCCAGTCCATTCCCCCCAGCCAAGCCTACTTCTGGTTCTTCGTGAGTTCACCGCTGATTGCCGTGATCACCTCCTGTGCGGCCTGCGCGGAGGTTTTCTCGCCGATGAAAACAGACCCCGCCGCTCGCCCGACGGCATTCCACATGAAGGGAATCGCAACCGGTCCGGTGGCGTAGGGGCCCCAGCTGCGGGCTGTCTTGATCTGGGCACTG
>CAXTUM010000018.1:2475-13266 GCA_964247205.1 uncultured Beijerinckiaceae bacterium | reverse complement strand
TGTTCCCTGCTGACGGGGAGGCGGTGAGCGTGAACCAAACCGGAGAGGCAGGACCACCCAATACGCACCACACCCGTCGCCTGCGGCGGCACCCTCCCCGCAAGCGGTGAGGGATCAGGGTAATGCAGGCGGGGTGATGGTGATTGTTGGGTCGTAAATGCGGGTTTCGCGGATTCCAAAATTGTTTGAACTATCGGCAGGTCTGACCTCCACGATACGCCCCATCAGATCAGTTCCAACAATCGTGCTTCCGCCGTATGCACGCCACTCGCCGTTGAATTCGGAGAACTGTCTGTACCGAAATGATCCGTCTTCCTGGCACTCGATCTTGCCGATATTGCTCAACGAAAAAAGTAAGTTGTCGGGAATAATCCTCCACAGCGCACTCATGCTTGTATCATGGATATCTAGCTTTTCTACGGGTGCAACGGCGAGAGCAGTGCTATTATCGTTCAGTGGCCGGCGCCATGCGACTTCACCAAGCCGCCCGATTTCACCATTGGTTGCGACAACGCCGATGCCGTAGATATTAAAGGTATACTGATCGGCACTTTTATAGGTGCCGCTGGCACCCGTAGGATGGCTCAAACCACGAGACTCAATTGCGAATCTGAAAGGCAGTTGCGCGCTGGCTTCAATAGCCTTGGTCAACCGTTCTCTGCACAGCGGATCGGTATCGGAAATTTCCTTTTCGAACTGGTGACGCGAAAGGCGTTTCCTTTGGTCAAGGTCCACAACGGGCGCTTCAAATCTGATGCCCGGATCAAATTTGAGTTTCGTCCTCTGTGCGCTATCATAATGCGTTCTCCGACCGAGCATCTCCGAGACAGAGGTAATCAATGTCTCATGCACAATGGGCTGCATGGTCTGCACATCAACAATGATTTTCGAAGTCCAATTGTCATTTCGTTGAGGCTGAGCGACGTTTGATGAAGCATAACCAATCAAAACACGCTGACGATGCCCATCGGCAGATATTGCGTCAGAACATGTCCATGTTTTTTTCGGAGAGCCTGAAGTCCTGATCCCCGGCAGAATTGCATTTTTATTCAATCGCTCGGGTAACCCTTCGTGATTCCAGCCAGATCCAGTCGAACCCGGCTTCCAGCCAAGCTCATCTCTTTCCCATGCTCGATCCTCGATCCGCAGTGTTTGCACTACCTGTGCATCATTCGGATCACATGCGTAGCGAGCCTCCGCTTTGTAGGGATCAACCCGCCCGCAGCTGCGTTGAATTTGCGGAGTCTGTGCAGTGCGCGACGTCGTTATCACGGTGTCAAAATGAAACGGCCCATTCTCCACGAAGGACCGTTCCGCCGCTTCCGCCTCGGCGGCGCAATCGGCGGTGGCGGAGGCTGACACGGATATCAGCACGGCAAGGGCAAGGGCGGAACGCAGCATGATTGTCTTCATAGCCTGCAATTGCTCGCCATGAAATATGGCGGAAGTTGTTCCATTGGCTGAACTTTCTGATCCTCCACCGCTTGCGGGGGAGGTGCCTCGCGAAGCAAGGCGGAGGGGGCAGTGCCATCCCTCACGCACCCCACCGCCGCCTGCGGCTACACCCTCCCCGCAAGCGGTGAGGGATCAGGTTACTCCGCCGCTTCCCTCGGCTCGAACCGCTTCGGCTGCACAATGAACCCGCCGCTCTGGCGCGCCCACAGCTCCGCGTAATGCCCGCCCTTCGCCAGCAGCTCCGCGTGCGTGCCCTGCTCGATGATGCAGCCCTCGTCGATCACCACGAGGCGGTCCATGCGGGCGATGGTGGAGAGGCGGTGGGCGATGGCGATCACGGTCTTGCCCTGCATCAGCGTCACCAGCTGCTCCTGAATCGCGGCTTCCACCTCGCTGTCCAGCGCGGATGTCGCCTCGTCCAGCACGAGAATCGGCGCGTTTTTCAGGATCACGCGGGCGATGGCGACGCGCTGGCGCTGGCCGCCCGACAGTTTCACGCCGCGCTCGCCGACATGGGCGTCGTAGCCCCGGCGTCCGCGCCAGTCCTCGAGAGCCATGATGAACTCATGCGCATGAGCCTGTTCCGCCGCCTCGCGAATGTCATCGTCACTGGCGGAACGGCGGCCATAGCGGATGTTTTCAGCCACGGAGCGATGCAGCAGCGAAGTATCCTGCGTCACCATGGCGATATTGCCGCGCAAGGATTCCTGCGTCACGTCAGCGATGTCCTGACCGTCGATCAGGATTTTGCCCTTTTCGAGATCGAAGAAGCGCAGCAGGAGATTGACCAGAGTCGATTTGCCCGCGCCGGAGCGCCCGATGAGGCCGATCTTCTCGCCGGGGCGGATGGTAAGCGTCAGATCGTCGATGACCGATGTGTCGCGGCCATAGCCAAAGCTAGCGTTCTGGAACACAATTTCGCCCTTTGTCACCACCAGTTCGCCAGCGTCCGGTTTGTCGTTGATGGCGATGGGCTGGGCGATGACGCCCATGCTCTCCTCCGTGACGCCGATGTTCTCGAACACCTCCATCAGCTCCCACGCCAGCCAGCCCGCCATGCCGGCGAGTTGCAGCGCGAAGGGAATGGCGGTGGCGACGATGCCGATGGTGATGGTGTCGATGGACCACAGCCACAGCGCCACGCCGGAGATGGAGGCGATGAGCAGCGCGTTCAGCGCCGCGAGACACATGATGAACCCGGTCACCATGCGGCCCTGCTTCTGCGAAAGGCCGGTGTGCTTCACCAGCGCCTCGCGGACGAAGGCATCCTCCTCGCTCGCTCTGGCGAAGAGCTTCACCGTGAGGATGTTGGTGTAGCTGTCGACGATTCGGCCCGTCAGCTGCGAACGGCTTTCAGACATCGCCTTCGCGGTTTCGCCGATTTTCGGCACGAAATGCCTCAGAAGCACGGCATAGGCCCCCAGCCAGACCACCATGGGAATGGCGAGACGCCAGTCCTGCGTCAGCAACACGAGCAGCGCGCCCACACCGTAGATCGCGATATAGAGCACGATGTTGACGATGGTCGCTGTGCTGGAGCGCAAAGCATAGCCCACCTGCATCACCTTGTTGGCGATGCGGCCCGCAAAATCCGCCTGGAAGAAAGGCCAGCTCTGGCGCACGACATGCCAGTGGCTCTGCCAGCGCACCATGCTGGAAAAGCCGGGCGCGAGCGTCTGCTGCGAGATCAGGAACTGGAGCGACAGTATCAGCGGGCGCAGCACCAGCACGACAATCGTCATTGCCGACAGCAAAAGCCAGTTATCGCTGAAAAAAGTAGCAGGGCTTGCACCCGCCAGACGGTTGACGATCATGCCGACAAACACGGGCAAAGCGGCATCAAACGACGCCAGCAGGAACTGGATGCCCATCAGACAGAGGAAGATCATGCGGTGTTGGCGGATGAAATGCCAGTAGAAGGCAAGCGTGCCCGATGGCGGAGTCACGCCGGAAGGCGTCGCCACGGGATCAATCAGATTTTCGAAGAAACGGAACATCACTGCCTTTATACCCCGGGCGCGGGGAGATGGACCTGTCTTGTGACGGGGTCAAGCCAATCCGGCTGATGCGCCAGATCACGCATTGCGATACACCTGCCCTATTCTCTCCAAAGTTTCATGCCCGGTTCACGGGATGGAAAGAACATTGATGGTTGTGTAGCCTCGATACGATCCGATCAACGGAGTCTGCCATGGCGCTGTCGCAAGAGGATGCCGGACGCGCGCTTGTGGCGCTGCACCGCTTCGGCCTTGGCGCGAAACCGGGCGGCATGAATGCAGATCTCGCCAAGGACCCGCGCGGCGCGCTGAAGCGCGAGACATGGGATTCCACGAAGCTGTTTATCGAGGATTACAGCCTGTTCACCACGCAGGCGGCGCTGGCCAGGCATTTCGACGAGGCAAAAGCAGAACGCATCGCACGCGAGAGCAACCGGGATGACCGCCGCGAGATGCAGGCGGCTAAAGCCCGCAGCGGCGGTGATGGCAACCCTGCGCCGGGCGGGAAGATGACGGGAAACGCCATGGCAGGCGGCATGGAAATGGCTGCCGCGCCGACCGCCAAATCCGCGCAAGCCCCGCCGCAACCGCCGCAAATCGAGCAGATCATCTACCGCAACGAGGCGCTGGCCCGCATCCGCAAGGCGGAGGAGCCCGCCATCGGCTTTGGCGAGAGGCTGGTGCTGTTCTGGTCCAATCATTTCTGCGTTTCGGTCGCCAAGGGCCAGATCACCCGCGCCACGGCGGGAGCGCTGGAGCGCGAGGCGATCCGCCCCAATGTGCTGGGCAAATTTGCCGACATGCTGCTGGCTGTCGAAAAACACCCCGCGATGCTGTTCTATCTCGACAACCGGCAATCCGTCGGCCCGAATTCCCGCGCGGGCAAGAACCGCAATGTCGGGCTGAACGAAAATCTGGGCCGCGAAATCCTCGAACTCCATACGCTGGGCGTTGATGGCGGTTATACGCAGGCCGATGTCACGGCGCTGGCCAAGATCATCACGGGCTGGACCTTCGTGGGTGCTGGCGAGAAGCTGGGCCCCGCCGGAAGCTTTGTCTTCACGGCCAACCGGCATGAACCGGGCGACCAGATTGTGCTGGGCAAGACCTACCGCGATACCGGAGTCGAGCAGGGGGAAATGGCGCTGAGGGATATCGCGCGCCATCCCGCCACGGCCAACCATGTGGCCCGCAAGCTGGTGCGCCATTTCATCGCGGATGAAGCGCCGCCGCAAGCGCTGGTGGCGCATCTGGCAAAGGTCTTCCGCGATACCGATGGCGATCTTGCCGAGGTGTCCCGCGCGCTGGTCAGTCACGACGAAGCCTGGAAGGGCGAATTGTCGAAGGTGCGCACGCCTTATGAATGGCTGGCCTCCGTGGTGCGCTTCTCCGGCGCTCCGAAGGAATTTGGCCAGGTGATCCAGCCGCTCAACCTGATGGGAGCCCCGCTCTGGGCCGTACCGGGCCCCAACGGCTTTCCCGATACCTTCGCGCATTGGGCCAGCCCTGAAAGCCTGCGGACGCGGCTGGATCTGTCGGCCGGTATCGCGCGGCGTCTGGGCGACCGATTCAATCCGTCGGACCTTGCGGAGCAGTTGTTTGATGCGGCGCTGTCGGTTGACACAGCGCAGGCGATCCGCCGGGCGGAATCAAAGCAGCAGGGCATGGCGATCCTGCTGATGTCACCAGAATTCCAGAGGCGGTAAGGGGAGACAACCATGAGCGTTCATATCGCCCCGGACGGCTGCCGCGAGGCAGGCATGATCACCCGGCGAGGCCTGCTGGGAGCGGGCGTCAGTTTCTATGCCTGGGCGCATCTGAACCGGGTGGCCAGCGCTGCCGGAGCGCGCGATCCACGCCTGCTAGTGGTGATCCTGCGCGGTGCGCTGGATGGCCTGTCCGCCGTGCCGCCGATCAGCGATCCGGCCTATGCCGACCTGCGCGGCGAAATCGCGCTGCCGAAGGAAGGTGCATTCGCCGCTCTGCCGCTCGACGGGTTCTTCGCGCTGCATCCTGCGATGACAAATTTCGCGCGGCTCTACAGGGAGAACAAGGCCTCTGTGGTGCATGCCGCCGCCACGCCCTACCGCGAACGCTCGCATTTCGACGGGCAGGACCTGCTGGAGAGCGGCTATGATCGTCCCGGTCGCGTCGACAGCGGCTGGCTGAACCGCGCGTTGCTGGCCATGCCTGCGGGCCAGCGCGTCAACAGCAAAGGTGGTCTCGGCATAGGCCCGGCCACGCCGCTGATCCTGCGTGGCGCGGCACCCGTGATGGGCTGGGCGCCCCAGGGCGTTCCCAATGCCAGCGACGACCTCGCGGCGCGTGTGCTTGATCTCTACACACACCGCGATCCGGCTCTCGGCACGGCGCTGCTGGCCGGGCTCGATACGGACAGGATGGCCAAGGCGCAGGGCATGAGCGGCGACATGGCCAGGCCGCAGGGCGGGTCCGCTGATCCCAAAGGCATGGCGCAGGCAGCACAGGGCGCAGCACGCCTGCTGGCAGCATCGGATGGGCCGCGCGTCGCGGCGCTGTCGTTTGACGGCTGGGACACCCATGCCAATCAGGGCGGCGCGACAGGACGGCTCGCCAGCCTGCTGGGCGGCCTCGATGGCGCGTTCGGCGTTTTCGAGCAGGTGCTGAAGCCGGTGTGGAACGATACGGCGGTGATCGTCGTGACGGAATTCGGGCGTACCGCACGCATCAACGGCACGGTCGGGTCTGACCACGGCACGGGCACGGTGGCCTTCATGCTGGGCGGCGCGGTGGCGGGCGGCAAGGTCTTTGCGGACTGGCCAGGCCTGGCCGCGAACCAGTTGCACGAAGGCCGCGATCTGAAGCCGACGATCGACCTGCGCGTGGTGCTGAAAGGCCTGCTGCAGGATCATCTCGGCATACCCGCGAGTATTCTGGCGGAGAAGATTTTTCCCGGCAGCAATCAGGCGTCCGCCATGAAGGGGCTGGTGGTCTGATCATCTGCAAAACCGGGAGACAGGGTAGGGCGAATCCGTTAAATGCGCCTCATGACTCCTGCCATAATTTCGCCCGCGCTCATCGAATGGATCGGCGGCCTCGCAGCCGTTCTCACAACGCTTTCCTATTTCCCGCAGGCCCTGAAGACGATTTCGACCGGGCAGACCCGTGACATCTCGCTCTGGGCGCAGGTGCTGCTGTTCATGGGCATCATCATGTGGCTGGTCTACGGCGTCTACATCGCATCCTGGCCGCTGATCGGCTCCAATATCGTGACGTTTTTCGTCGTGGGAACGATCCTGACAATGAAAATCCGGCACGGATGATTCTCAGCCGCCCTTGCCGCGTCCCATGGCGCTGTCCGTCCAGAGCCTGATCCGCGCCAGATTCACACCCATATCGCTGTAGCCGAGCTGGCTGCGCGAATGGACCGCCAGCGTCGATGTCGTATCCGAAAGCGCTATGAACCGGACATTGACCGTGTCAGGAAAGCTCATGGTGGCCGAGCGCTGGACATAACGGTCCTGCGTCGGCAAGCCGGGTTGCGCATGGCGGTAAACCGGAACAACGCGCGGCTGGGCCAGCGCGAACTCCGTGAAGTGCTTGCGCAGTTCCTCATCTGATCCCTGAAACACGCCCGGATCGAAATCGGCGGCTGCATTGCGGCAAAAGCCCGGCGGGCAGGCCAGCGCCGTGTTGGGACGCGAGCCGCGCGTGAAGGTCTCGAAATCCACCGGACCCAGATCGGGAGAACCGAAAAGCGTTTCATACACCACAGCGAGCATGGATTCTTCCTTCGAGGTCAGCAGCGCGACCGCCACAACCGACAAAATCACGACAATGGCGCTGAGGGCCGCAAGGCGAATGAAACGGAGCATTCACCATATCTATCACGATCCTGCGAGGGAGGCGCGATCACACAGAGCCGCAGTGAAAAAAACACAATTCCTTCACATCTTCACGCTTTCAATGCTGTCCGCTTCCCTCGCACCACGGAGTTATCCCATGCCCGCGAGTTCCGGTTTGCGCTCCCGTCCCCAGATCGGCCTGATGCGCCCCCGGTCTGACCAGCGTCTGCATATCAATGGCATGGCCCAGATACTGCCGAAATTCCTTGTGCTGCCGATCCTTCTGGTCGCCGGGCTGACGCTGGCCGCCACGACGCTCTGGACCTATGCGATGCATATTGACGAGGCCTATGCAAAAATCGACGCACCGAAAATCACTGGCACGATCAAGGTCACGAACTAACGATTGGGATTTCCTGACAAGACCCGCCCATCGCGGGTGTTTGTCGTATCAATGACGGATTCTGGCTTGTCCCGCGTGGTTGCCGCGATTAGGGAAAGTGCGCGCTTTACGGCGCTGACCTTTCCCGGAGCTTTCCCATGGCCTTCATCGCCGACGCCCTGTCCCGCATCAAGCCGAGCGCCACCATCGTGCTCACGCAGAAAGCCCGGGACCTGAAAGCCACGGGCAAGGATGTGATTTCGCTCTCCGTCGGCGAGCCGGATTTCGATACACCGGACAATATCAAGGAAGCCGCCATCGCCGCGATCCGCCGGGGCGAGACGAAATACACGCCGGTGCTGGGCATCCCTGAGTTGCGCGCCGCCGTCGCCGCCAAGTTCAAGCGCGAGAACAACCTCGACTACAAGGCTTCGCAGACCATCGTCAGCACCGGCGGCAAGCATGTCATCTTCAACGCCCTGATGGCGACGCTGAATCCCGGTGACGAGGTGGTCATTCCCACGCCCTATTGGGTGAGCTATCCTGAAATGGTGGCGCTTTGCGGCGGTACGCCGACTTTCGTGCACACCACGCTGGAGCAGCAGTTCAAGATCCAGGCGGCGGACCTCGACAAGGTGATCACGCCGAAGACGAAGTGGATCATCCTCAATTCGCCCTCGAACCCTTCGGGCGCGGCTTATACCTGGGACGAGATGAAGGCGATCACCGATGTGCTGATGAAGCATCCGCATGTCTGGGTGCTGACCGACGACATGTACGAGCATCTGGTCTACGGCGACTTCAAGTTCTGCACGCCGGCCGAGGTGGAGCCCAATCTCTACGACCGCACGCTGACCATGAACGGCGTCTCCAAATCCTACGCCATGACGGGCTGGCGCATCGGCTATGCTGCCGGGCCGGACATTCTGATCAAGGCCATGGACAATGTGCAGGGCCAGCAGACGTCCGGCACGTCATCGATCTCGCAATGGGCGGCGGTGGAAGCACTGACCGGAACGCAGGAGCATCTGCCGAAGTTCCGCGCGGCGTTCGAGCGCCGCCGCGATCTCGTGGTCTCCATGCTGAACCAGACGCGCGGCCTCAAGTGCCCGGTTCCGGAAGGCGCGTTCTATGTCTATCCCGATTGCTCCGCGCTGATGGGCAAGACCACGCCGTCTGGCAAGACGCTCACAACCGACGAGGATCTGGTGCTGGAACTGCTGGCGAGCGAAGGCGTCGCGGCGGTGCATGGCTCGGCTTTCGGGCTCGGCCCCAACTTCCGCATCTCCTACGCCACGAGCGACGAGAAGCTGGAAGAGGCCTGCCGCCGGATTCAGAGGTTCTGCGGGGAACTGCGGTAGGCTGGGAGGGCTGCCGTCGCTAGACGCCAGCACGGCCATGTGCCGACAAAGCCGATCAGCGCGATCAGCGCTGATCCGTCAACAACGGGCGGAATGATCGTCAGGTGCGGCATCGTCAGATGCCCGAAGCTTAGACCGATGACAGCAAGACCACCGCTGAACACGCCGCCGTAGCCGCAACTCAACCACCACGGGCAATTGCCGTAGCGCTCGATCCGCTGCGCCGTCATCCGGCCCGTGAATAATGCTGGCAGCAGGGTGACCGGGGCGGACACCGCGATCTGCCATGTCACGAGATCGAGATTGGCGAGCAGCGTTGTGCCGAAGAAACGCGGATCAAGGAAGATATCCGGGCGGAGCTGGAAAACGGATGCAAGGGCTGACATCGCGACATAGAGCGTGGCTCCCGCGACAGGGCCGAGAATTCCGTAGAGGATGACGATCCGCCTGGGCATGAGGAGAGCTTAGGGCAGCTGCGGGTTCTGCATAATGAGGGGAATAACGTAGGGGTTGTCATCTCAGCGCCCCCATCCCTCCCCCTTGCGGGGATGGTGGCCCGGAGCATAGCGCAGGGTCGGGAGGGGGTCGCGCTGCTCTATCCGGAGAGGGCGGTGCGACCCCCTCCCGGTTCGCGCTGCTCACCACCCTCCCCGCATCCAGATCGGGCCTGCCCGATCTGGACACTTAAGGTGCCCAAGTCGGGTATACCCGACTTGGGACGGGGAGGGATGAACAGCACGCAATTTCGTTAGCTGGCAACTTACGCCGTTATCTTCACCCCGTCCCGCGCCACCGTCAGCGCGCCCGCATAGGCCGTCCGCACCTCCGTCACCCAGTGCTCGGGCTGCGTCTGCGGATCATCGGCGGGCACCAGATGGTTGAGGACAAGATGCTTCACGCCAGCGTCCCGCGCGATGCGGCCCACATCCGCCGCCAGTGTGTGGCTGGCCATCAGATGCTCGCGCAGCCGGTTCGCATTGGGCGTTTTCGCGACGAGCCGGTCCACGCCGGGCAGATACATCGCTTCATGCACGAGAAGATCAGCATCCTTTGCGAACGGAATCATCGCCGGGATGAAGGCCGTATCGCCGGAAAAGACGATGACTTTGTTTCCGCTGATCTGCCGGATGACGAAACGCAGCGCAAAACTGTCGATGACCGGCGGATGGTGGTTGCGCATCGCCGTGACGCTGACGGTTCCATCGTCGAATACCGGGCCATCGGTAAAATCCGTGACATCAACCATTGATACCAGCGGCGGACGCCCTTCGTCGGCGATGCGCGTGGCGATATCGAAAGCGTTCAGCGTGCAGAACGCCGGCCACATGGCGGCCAGTCCCTTGGGACCATAGGCTTTCACCTGACTGCCCAATCCAGCGCACCACGCCGTGTGGATGAGGTTGCCGAACTCCAGATTGTGATCGGAATGGTGGTGCGTGATCAGGATCGTGGAGAGCCTGTGCAGCGAATGTCCTGCTTCGACAAAGCCGCGCGTGACGCCCAGCCCGCAATCCACGACATAGAGATTGCCATCCACATCAAGCAGCATCGAGGTCGGCGAGGGACCGCCGGGACGGATGGCCGGGCCGCCTTTGGAGCCCAGAATAGTGAGGGTGATGGACATGGCGGAACGATAGCCAATGCTGGTCAGGCTTGCCACACGCAAAATCGCCATGCTTGCGAAGATCGCTGCCGCCGCTCTACGCTTGGGCGCAACAAGGTGCAGGGGAAAACATGGCCAGAATCACACGCATCGAAGCCTGGATGATCGA
>CAXTUM010000018.1:0-2375 GCA_964247205.1 uncultured Beijerinckiaceae bacterium | reverse complement strand
AAGGTGCAGGGGAAAACATGGCCAGAATCACACGCATCGAAGCCTGGATGATCGATCTGAAGCCGAAGGTGAAACGCACCGACGCGATCCAGTCCTTCGTCAGCCAGGAAACGCCCATGGTGCGGATCACGGATGCCGACGGCGCATTCGGCATCGGTTACAGCTACACCATCGGCACGGGCGGTCCCTCTGTAATGCAGCTGCTGGAGCTGACGCTGCTGCCAGCCCTGATCGGACGCGAAGCGGGGGAAATCGAACGCATCTGGCGCGATCTGCTGTTCATGACCCATGCGACATCGGTGGGGGCGATTACTTCGCTGGCGCTTGCCGCTATCGATACCGCCCTGTGGGATCTGCGCTGCAGGAAGGCCGGGCTTCCGCTGCACATCATGGCGGGCGGCGCACAGGAAAGCGTTGGTATGTACACGACAGAGGGCGGCTGGCTGCATCTGGAGCCGCAGGCTCTGGTGGATGATGCGCTGCGGGCGCAAGCTGATGGGTTCAAGGGAGCCAAGATCAAGGTGGGTCGCCCGCATGTGCGCGAGGATGTGGCGCGTCTCTCGGCCGTGCGTGCGGCGCTGGGCGACACGTTCGAGATCATGACCGATGCCAATCAGGCGTTTCACGTCGATGAAGCGATCCGGCGCGCACGGCATTACGAGCCGCTCGATATCGCCTGGTTCGAGGAACCGCTGACGGCGGATGATCTCTCGGGCCATGAGCGCCTGTCGGCTTCAACGACGATTCCCATCGCCGTGGGCGAGAGCCTCTATTCAGCCCTGCTCTTCCGCGAATATCTGCAGCGCAATGCCTGCTCCGTCGTGCAGGTCGATGTGGCGCGCATCGGCGGCATCACGCCCTGGCTCAAGGTCGCGCATCTGGCCGAGACTTTCAACGTGCCGGTCTGTCCGCATTTCCTGATGGAACTGCATGTGGGCCTGTGCTGCGCCGTGCCCAATGCGCGCTGGGTGGAATACATCCCGCAGCTCGACATGCTGACAAAAGTGCCGATGATCCGCAAGGACGGGCGGGCTTTCCCCTCGCAGGAGCCGGGGCTGGGCATCGCATGGGATATGGCTGCCCTCAAGCGCGAGACCATTGCGGGATCATCTTTTGCGCTGGATTGACGGCATTGCCTTGACACATTCATCCCCGCACCGATAGCTTCGCAGCAATTGGTCTGACGAATTGACAAATACCCGTTCCGGACATGCGGCGCAGAACCGCGATCCGGCTACGGGTTTGTGGATCATGCCAACATACGGGAGGATATCACCATGAAGAGACGGACATTCACGGCGCTTGCCGCTTTCGCCAGCCTTTCACTCCTGGCCGCGCCAGCTGTGGCGCAGACCAAGCTGAAATGGGGCCATGTCTACGAGACAGCCGAAGCATTCCACACCGAGGCTGTGTGGGCGGCCGCAGAAATCGCCAAGCGCACCAACGGCAAGTACACGGTGGACGTGTTTCCGGCGTCGCAGCTTGGCAAGGAAACGGATATCAACCAGGGTCTGTCGCTGGGATCGGTCGACATGATCTACACGGGTTCGAGCTTTGCCGCGCGGTCCTTCCCGCCGATGGGCGTAACTTACTACCCCTTCACTTTCCGTGATTCCGATCACCTGCTCGCTTTCGCCAAGAGCGACGTGTTCAAGGAATTCGCGCAGGGCTATCAGGACAAGACCGGCCACAAGATCACGGCCACGACCTATTACGGCGTGCGCCACACCTCGACGAACCGGGCCTTCAAGACCTGCGCCGAGATGAAGGGCCTGAAAATCCGCGTGCCGGATGTTCCTGCTTACCTGGCCATGCCGCGCTCCTGCGGCGCCAACACCACACCCATCGCCTTCGCCGAGGTCTATCTCGCGCTGCAGAACGGCACGGTTGAGGCACAGGAGAACCCGCTGACCACCATCGAGGCGAAGAAGTTCTACGAAGTGCAGAAGCACATCGTGCTCACCGGCCATATCGTCGACCAGTTGAACACCATCATCGCCAAGGGCACATGGGACAAGCTGACCGATGCCGAGAAGCAGATCTTCACCGACGTGACGCAGGAAGCTGCGGCCCGCGCCACGGCAAAGGTCAAGGCGGATGAAGCCAAGCTGGTGCAGTTCTTCAAGGACAAGGGCCTGACAGTCACTGAAATCAACCGGGCCGAGTTCCTCGACACGGTCAACAAGAACGTGACCTTCGAGCAGTTCGGCTACAAGAAATCCGACTGGGAGCGCATCCAGGCAATCAAGTCGGGCCAAGGCTCCTGATCCCGGTCTCATTGCGCGGCCAGTGTCTTTGCATGGCCGACACGACAATGCGGAGCTCCATCAACAGGCGCTCCGCATTGTTGCCCCTACGGCTTTTCAGCCAACTCC
>CAXTUM010000017.1:0-13778 GCA_964247205.1 uncultured Beijerinckiaceae bacterium | reverse complement strand
CCCATAAACCCGGCTTGAGCCGCTCTGCCCTCCCGCCTACCCTAAAGTCAGGCAGAGGGAACACAGCACAGCATGGTCACGCGCGTCGCCACAGTGGCGTTTGAAGGTATCGAGGCGCGGGCGGTGGATGTGCAGGTGCAGATCACCTCGGGCAACGTCAATTTTGTCCTGGTCGGTTTGCCCGACAAGGCGGTGGCCGAATCGAAAGAGCGCGTCAGGGCCGCGCTCACCGCATCCGGTCTCGCGCTTCCGGCACGGCGCATCGTGGTCAATCTCGCGCCCGCCGATCTGCCCAAGGAGGGCTCGCATTACGATCTCCCAATCGCATTGGGCATCATGGCGGCCATCGGCGCTATCCCGCCGGATGCGCTCGAAGGTTTCACCGCACTGGGCGAACTGGCGCTGGACGGCAGCCTCACGGCCGTTGCAGGCGTGCTGCCCGCTGCTGTCGCCGCCAACGGACGCGATCACGGGCTGATCTGCCCTGCAGCCTGCGGTTCCGAGGCAGCATGGGCCGGCGGCGATATCGAGGTGTTGGCGCCGCTGTCGCTGATCCAGCTGGCCAACCACTTCAAGGGCACGCAGACGCTGGCGCGTCCGGAACCGAAGATGGGAAGCTCCCCCATCGAATTGCCGGACCTTCGCGACATCAAGGGGCAGGAAAGCGCCAAGCGTGCGCTGGAAATTGCGGCAGCCGGCGGTCATAACCTGCTTTTTTCCGGACCTCCAGGTTCCGGAAAATCCATGCTGGCCGCGCGCTTGCCTTCGATCCTGCCGCCGCTGTCACCGCGCGAACTGCTGGAAGTCTCCATGGTGCATTCCGTGGCGGGCGTGCTGGCCGATGGCGCGATCACGGATCGTCGTCCGTTTCGCGCGCCCCACCATTCCGCCAGCATGGCAGCGCTCACCGGCGGCGGTTTGCATGCACGCCCCGGCGAGGTCTCGCTGGCGCATCACGGCGTGCTGTTTCTGGATGAGCTGCCGGAATTCTCGCCTCAAGCGCTGGACAGCCTTCGCCAGCCGCTCGAGATCGGCGAAGTGGCTGTGTCGCGCGCCAACCACCGCGTCACGTACCCGGCCCGGTTTCAGCTGATATCCGCGATGAACCCCTGCCGCTGCGGGCGTGCGACCGAACCGGGCTATGCCTGCAAGCGTGCACCCAACGAGAAATGCATCGCGCAATATCAGGGGCGGCTGTCCGGCCCGTTTCTGGACCGCATCGATCTCGCCATCGAAGTGCCAGCCGTTTCCGCAGCCGATCTCGTGTTGCCTCCCCCATCCGAGGGCTCGGCCGAGGTAGCGCGGCGTGTGGCCAAGGCCCGCGAGCGCCAGCGCGAACGCTACCTCGCCATGGGTCTCGACAATATCTTTCTCAATGCCGCGACACCACCCAACGTGATCGAGGAGGTGGCTAAACCCGATGCACACGGTCAGGCGCTCATTCGCGATGCAGCGGAGAAACTGCGGCTCACCGCGCGCGGATTTCACCGGGTTCTGAAGGTCGCCCGCACGATTGCTGATCTTGACGGCTCAAGGGATGTCGGGCGCATCCATCTGGCGGAGGCGCTGTCTTACCGTGCGATGCATGAGCGGATCGCGGCGTAGGGCCTCCTTCAAGAACCTTGAATCGTTCCCGGCAAATCTGCACCTGCATCGCAACACTTGCGAAACCATCGCGGCAGAAGCAGGTCACGAAAACCCGCCATAGGCCCCTTCTGTTGCCGATTGGACACGCGAAATCCACGCTCCGTCAACAGGTTCCGGTCACGATGAGACCTTCAATGCCTGAAAGTGCGCAATCCTCGTGTCCTTTGTAGTCGATCCCGGAGCTTTCTCCTTTGCCCTGTATGCCGCAGCCATCGTCGCGGTAATTGTCTCGGTGTGGCTGCTGAAGGACATGATCCGCGCCGAACGCAGGGTGAAAGCGGCTGAAGCCCGCTCCGAAGAACTGGCGGACAAGCTGTTTTCCATGACCGAAACACTGGAAAACCAGCGTCGTTTGCTCGAAAGCCAGAACGACCTCGTGGTCAGCCGCAACCTTTCTGGTGTCATCCAGACCGCCAACGGGGCTTTCTGCACCGCCGCAGGCCTGGATCAGGCAACACTGCAGGGCTCCGGTTTCGACTTCACGGGCGAGCGCATGTCCGTTGGCTGCGGCGATGGTCTGGCGGAGCGCTATGACCAGCTGATTTTCATCAAAGGCGCAGAGCGCTGGATCGCCTGGTCGGTGCTTCCCATCCGCAATCGCGGCGGCATGCTGGTGGAACATTACGCCGTGGGTCGTGACATTACCGAGCGCCGCCGGGCCGAAGCTGCGAACGAGGCGAAGTCGCGCTTTCTCGCCACCGTCAGCCATGAAATCCGTACGCCCCTCAACGGTGTGCTGGGCATGGCGGACCTGCTGCTTGACATGCCGCTGGAACCTGAACAGGGCACCTATGTGCGCGCCATCAAGACCTCGGGTGAAGCGCTGCTGTCGCTGATCGACGAAATTCTGGATTTCTCGAAAATCGAGGCAGGCAAGACAGAACTGGCTTCCGACAGCTTCGACCTGCATCAGATCATTGAGGGCGTGGTGGAGTTGCTGGCGCCCCGCGCGCAGGGCAAGGACATCGAGATCGCCCTCTCCATCGAATCCACCACGCCGCGCATGGTCATTGGCGATGCCGCGCGCTTGCGGCAAGTGCTGCTGAACCTCGCGGGCAATGCCGTGAAATTCACGGACAAGGGCGGCGTGGGTGTTACGCTCTCCTCGGATATCCACGGCATCAAGATCGATATCCGCGACACAGGGCCTGGCATCGCGCCGGACAAGCTGGACGCCATCTTCGGTGAGTTCGAACAGGCCGATGGCTCCGGCGGCAAGCGCAACGAAGGCACCGGTCTTGGCCTCGCCATCTCCCGCAAGCTGACGGAGCGCATGGGCGGCAGCATTGCTGTCCAGAGCGAGATCGGTGCAGGATCGATCTTCACGCTCAAGGTGCCGTTGCGGGTGGCGCTGGGCGGCGCGCCGGATGCCCCGCCTGAGCTCGACATGGACGGCAAGAGTGTGCTCGTTGCGGCCAATGGGCCCTTCGAGGGGTATTTCGTCGCCCAGCGCCTGCGCGAGCAGGGTGCGGATGTGCGGCTTGTCAGCCACGCCCATGACGCGTTGGCCGAAATCTCCCAGACCCGCTTTGATCTGGTCATCATCGATTGCGGCCTTGGTGCGGAGGAAACCCGCCAGCTTGCCGTCGTCGCACGCACCGCAGGCACCGGTCAGCGGCTCGTGATGCTTTCACCCTACGAGCGCCGCAGCTTCGGCTCCCCGGCGGAGGCAGGTTTCGACGGCTATCTCGTCAAGCCGGTTCGCCCCCGTTCGCTTTTCGCACGCCTGAGCGAGACGACACTGGAACTGACAACACCGGCAGATTATCCGGCCGCGGCCGCATCAGCACGGCAATCCGGCATCTCGGTGCTGCTGGCAGAGGACAATGACATCAACGCTCTGCTCGCGACCAAACTGCTGGAAAAGCACGGCGCAAGAGTCACATGGGTCAAGGATGGCGCTTCGGCACTCGCCGCCGCACTCGCCTCCATTCATGGCGCCGGACCAACCTTTGATGCCGCGGTCCTGGATGTGCGCATGCCCGGCATGGACGGCAAATCCGTTGTCAGCCACATCCGTGCGGTGGAAACTGCATCAGGACACGCTCCCCTGCTCATCGCTGCGATGACTGCCAATGCCTTCGCGGAGGACCGCACGGCCTGCCTTGCCGCTGGTTTCGATGTGTTCCTGCCCAAACCCATGGACCGGGGTGCGATGGGTGCCTTCGTGCAGGATGCGGCCCGTTACCGGCAGAGAACTGCAAAAGCGGCTTGAATTCTCACTGAAACGTCACAATTCTGTTGGCAACGGCTGGCTCTGAACACACTTATTCGACCAGGAGCCAGAATCGTGCAATTCGCCGTCACCACCAACCTGCGCAAGATGTTCGACACCATGCGTCCGATCCTGATGCAGGTTCCTCCAGAGGCCGTGGGCGGCAGAAAGCCGCGCTGGGAGATCGTGCGAGACACGATGGGCCTGCCTGTTGTGCTGGGACGGCTGGGCTCGCTGGAAGTGCGGCTCGCCACCACACGCAAGGAGATCCGCAAGGCGCAGCGGCTGCGCTACAAGGTGTTCTACGAAGAGATGTCCGCCGTCGCTCCGGCCCATCTGAAGCTGGTGCGCCGCGACAAGGATGCCTTTGACCGCGTTTGCGACCATCTCCTGGTTATCGATCACGACCACCGGTCAGGCCCGATGAAGATGAAGCGCCCCAAGGTCGTAGGCACCTACCGTCTTCTGCGGCAGGACGCGGCCGAGCGCCATTTCGGCTTCTACAGCGCCAGCGAATTCGACATCGAGCCGCTGCTCGACCGCCACCCGGACCAGCGCTTTCTGGAACTCGGCCGCTCCTGCGTGCTGGCACCCTACCGCAACAAGAAGACCGTGGAACTGCTCTGGCAGGGCATCTGGGCCTATGTGCTGCATCACCGTATGGATGTGATGTTCGGCTGCGCCAGCCTGGAGGGCGTCCGCCCCGAGCAGATGCAGGAGGAACTGGCCTTCCTGCATCATTTTGCCCGTCCCGCCGCCACCTGGGATGCACGGGCGGTGGACCGGCGCTTCCGCCCCATGAATGTCCTGCCGAAAGAGGCGGTCAACCCGAAGCGGGCGCTGACCAACCTGCCGCCACTGCTGAAGGGCTATCTCCGGATCGGCGCCCGCATCGGCGAGGGAGCAGTCATAGACCAGCAATTCGGCACAACGGATGTTCTGATCATCCTGCGGGTGGCCGAGATCGATCCACGCTACATCAATTATTACGGTACGAACGCTGACCGTTACGCCGCCTGATCAGACGGTGGGGCGCCGGTAGGTCCAAACCCGCGCTGGCGGAAGATTTTTCCAGACGCGACGGGAAACGCTGGCCTCGAAATCGTCAGCCAAAGGTACCGGCGACGGATTCATGTAGGTGAACTGCACGAACGGGCTGCCTGGCAGCATCAAATTGAATGCGGCCTGCAACAGGGCCGCGCGCTGCTTGTCCGGTCGCGTCAGCAACGGCAGGCTGGAAACAATCGCGGATATCGGCTCGTGCACATGCGGAGCCAGCGTTGCCGCCAGCGCATAGGCGTCCCCCCTGATGACATTGGCGCCGGGAAATCGCTGGCGCAGCAATTTGGCAAAATCTTCACTGTATTCCACCAGATAAAGCCGCTCCGGAGCAATTCCGCGGGCGAGAAGCGCCTGCGTTACCGGTCCGGTTCCGGGGCCGAGTTCAACAATAGGGCCGGGCACTATCGGATCGATACTTGCAGCCATCTTTGCCGCCAGCGCCTTGCCGGAGGGGGCGACCGCACCGGTTTTCAGCGGATTCTCCAGCCATGATTTCAAAAACCGGGCCTCGTCCTCGAGGTCGATATCTTTTTTCTTGGCTTTGCGGGGCGCGAAAGGGCGGCGGGAAGGATCAAGCAAACTGTGACGGCTCCTGGCGCGGGATTCCCAGCGGAAACATCCCATATCGATCTTCGGCCTGCTTGTCACCGGGCAGCACAAGCACGAATTCGGCTTGAAGGTCTTGCTTCACACAGCATTTACCTACAAGCAAGGAACATGCCGCAATTTAACGCGGTCCGTTTCACAATTGATCGAACAAGGGTATCTCCGGCCCCATGGCCTTTGGTCCACGCCTCGAGTTTCGCCAGACGCAATCGCTGGTCATGACGCCTCAGCTTCTGCAGGCGATCAAGCTGCTGCAGTTGTCGACGGTGGAACTCGCGAGCTATGTGGAAGCTGAACTCGAGCGCAATCCGCTTCTGGAGCGCCGCGATAATCCTGATGACGCGCCGCTTGTTGCTCCGGAAACAGGCGGCGATATTCCCATGGCCCGCTCCGAAGGCGACTGGGCCAGCGATGAATTGCGTACGGACCGCACAGCCATCGAAGGCGATATAGGAACCGATCTCAGCAACGCCTTCCCCGATGATGCGTCGGCCCCCGCAGCGCCCAAATCAGCCCAGCACGAGGGCCCGAGCCTGCCATCGCTTGATGGCGGCGCCCGCAGCGCCAAGAGCGGCTCCTTCGACGATGACGGCACGGGTTTCGACAGCTTCGCTGCGGCAGGCCTGTCGCTGCATGATCACCTCGAAAGCCAGACACTGCCCCTGCTCTCCACCAGCGGCGATCGCGGCATCGCAATGGCCCTGATAGAATGCATCGACGACACAGGTTATCTCACTGAGCCGACTCAGGACATAGCGGCGCGTCTCGGCGCAGACATCGAGGATGTGGAAGGCGTGCTCGCCCTCGTTCAGCAATGCGAGCCGACAGGCGTGGGTGCACGCAATCTGGCGGAATGCCTGGCCTTGCAGCTCAAGGAACAGGACCGGTTCGATCCGGCGATGGCAACGCTCGTCGGCAATCTCGACCTGCTGGCGAAACGCGATTACCAGCAACTCCGGCGACTCTGCCGTGTCGATGAGGAGGATCTGGCCGACATGGTGGGCGAGATTCGCCGCCTGGATCCCAAACCGGGACTCATTTTCGGCGGCGATCCCGTGCAGAGCGTCATTCCGGATGTCTTCATCCGCGCCGCGCCCGATGGCAGCTGGGCGGTCGAACTCAACAGCGACGCCCTGCCGCGCGTCATTGCCAACAAGAGCTATTACGCCCGCGTCTCGCGCACCAAGGACCCGGCAGGCAAGAGCTTCATCGACGAGGCCTGGGCCACGGCGAACTGGCTGACCCGCAGCCTGGAACAGCGGGCGAAGACCATTCTGAAGGTTGCGAGTGAGATCGTGCGGCAGCAGGATTCATTTTTCCTTTATGGCGTCCAGCACCTGAGACCGCTCAATCTCAAGACCATCGCGGAGGCAGTCAGCCTGCACGAATCGACGATTTCCCGCGTTACCTCGAACAAGCACATGGCGACTCCGCGCGGCAATTTCGAAATGAAGTACTTTTTCACGGCCGCCATTGCGGGCTCCGCGGGTGAAGACGCCCATTCCGCCGAGGCCGTTCGCGACAGGATCAAACAATTGATCGCAGGAGAAAGCCCGTCCGACGTGTTATCGGATGATGCGCTCGTCACGGCGCTGAAGGGGCAAGGTGTTGATATCGCACGGCGAACAGTCGCGAAGTACCGCGAGGCCATGCGCATACCCTCCTCCGCCCTGCGCCGCCGGGAAAAGAAGGCGCTGACCTCGCGTTGACACTGCCACAATCGGCTCATACCTTCATTATGCCCTGGCTGCTTCGGTTCGCGGGCCGCTTGGCGCCAACAGGCGAAGGAGGAAGCCCATGCTTCAACGCGCGTCAGACGTCCGTGTCTCCGGTAAAAATCTTGATATCGGCGCAAGCCTGCGAGGCCAGGCGGAGGAACGGGTCCACGACGCAGTCGTGAAATATTTCGACGGGGGATTTCGCAGCAGAGTCACCGTCGAGAAGGAAGGCACGGGGTTCCGGGCGGATTGCACAGTCCACCTCGATACTGGCGCGGTGATGCATGTGTCCGGTATGGCGCATGATGCCTATTCCAGCGTCAGCCAGATTGTGGAGCGGATCGGCAAGCAGATGCGCCGCGACAAGCGCAAACGTACGGCCCATTCCAACGGCAACCATATTGATGACGGCTCGAACGAAGCGGTGGAGAACGGTATCTTCGCTTCGGAAATGCCGATTGAACCCGTTGAAAAGAATGATATAGGCGAGTCCGCAAGGCCGATTGTCGCTGAACGGGTGGATCGTCTTGAGAGGATAACCCTCCAGGATGCAATTGACCTGATGGAGACAGCCAAGCTTTCCAGTTACGTGTTCCGCAATGGGGGTACGGATCGCGTCAATATTCTGCATGAAAGGGCCGATGGCTCGATCGGCTGGATTGATGTCGATGAACGCCGCACCTGAAATACCACAATAAGCACCGGGGACATGGTGTGGTTCTTGCCTGCATTTGGCCAGGCAGCCACGCATGAAGGGCAACCAGACAATGCCATTGACTGATATATTGCCGCGGGAGGGCGTCATGCCCGCACTGCGGGTAACATCGAAGAAGATGCTGCTGGAAGCCATTGCAGATCAGGCCAGCATCATTACGAAACTCCCGTCCCGTTCGATCTTTGACGCTCTGCTTCAGCGTGAGCGCCTAGGTTCGACCGGAATTGGCGGCGGCATCGCCATTCCTCACAGCAAGTTCGAGGGGCTGGACAAGCTGGCTGGTCTGTTCGTGCGCATCGAAAAGCCCATTGCCTTTGATGCGCTGGACGGTGAGCCGGTCGATCTGGTCTTCGTGCTGCTGGCGCCCGAAGGCGCAGGCGCAGATCACCTCAAAGGCCTCTCCAAGGTGGCGCGCGTGCTGCGCAATCCCCTGATTACCGCCAAACTGCGGGCATCAAAGAATGCCGATGTCATCCATGCCTTGCTGACTCAGACGGTCGATACATCGAAAGCCGCGTGATGTTTCAGCGCCAGCAGCGCTGACCGAAATCCAGTGCAAAGCCCTCCGGGTTTGCCGCAATCGCTGCAAGTCCCTGCAAGGCGGCATCGGGCGCGATGATCAGCTGGATCGGGATATCCGCGAGGTACCCGCTGGCGCGCCCGCGATCTCTCGCCGCTGCGGCAAAAGCCCCAGATGTCAGCCAGTTCCATGTCCTGAAACGAGGTGCGATCCCTCCACCGACAAAAATTCCGCCGGTAGCTCCCAGAACAAGGGCCATGTCGCCTGAGAACCGGGCCAGCAGCCGGAAGAACAGCTCCATTGTCTCGGTCGCAAGCGCATCGTTCCCCGCCAGCGCGCGCGCTGTGATAGCGGCAGGCTTATCGTCCAGAATCGCGGCTGACCGCATGCTGGCAACCGCGCGGTAAAGACGCGTGAGACCGCGTCCCGAAAGGATGTCCTCTCCCGAAGCAAACCCGTCGCCCAGATGCGGCCAGAGCTTCAGGTCCTCGACGCTTTCCGGTCCAAGTCCGACATGTCCGCCCTCGCTCGCCATGGGCATCCAGACCGCGCCATGCCTCAGCAGAGCACCCACGCCCAGCCCTGTACCCGGCCCCACCACGGCCATTGCTCCGCCCGATACAGCGTTACCCGCGCCAAGCCGCATCAAGCCTTCAGCTCCCAGAACCGGCAAAGCAAGGCACATGGCCTCGAAGTCATTGAACATAAGGCCCTGATCAAGCCTGAGCTGCTTTGCGAGCACCGGGCCGTCGATCACCAGCGCTCCTCTGCTGGTGGCGGCATTGGTGAGCACCACACGTCTGTCCTGCACAGGCCCTGCTACCGCGAGCAGGAAGGATCGAGGCGCAGGAAAGCCGCCTGCCTCAAGCGCGCGGCGCACGGTCAAGGCGAAATCAGCTTCGGCCCCGCTCTCCAGCCACAGCATCGGCGACATGGGACCACTTTTCGTCTCGACCATCGCAAACCGGGCGTTGGTGCCGCCGACGTCGGCCAGAAGGCAGGGATAGGGGAAAAGCGGCATTGCGTGCTCAGGTCAGGTTGCGCGGCCGGGCCCTTGCACCATGGCGGCCCGTCAAACCGGACAATTCCGCAACGGAAGGCAAGCGGCAAGCCCTGGTCAGAAAGCGGTGCATTTCCGTGGCGGCACGCATGCCTTCCAGCCATGCCCCGCCGACTGTTCCCCATTGTTCGATGCTTGTCGCCTCCCCCGCAAACCAGATGCGCTGGGAAACAGGCGCGCGCAACGTCATCCGCGCCATCGCTTTGCCAGGACGCGCCACGGACCACCCGCCCATAGCCAGCGGGTCGGCGCTCCAGCGGCTCGCATGCAGCGGCTTGAGACTCTTCGCTGCAGCAGAGCCTACATGCAGATCGAGCCAATCCTCGACGACATCGGCCATCGCAGCGGTTCCCAGTGCTGCCAGTTCCCGCGCCTCATCACCACCAAAGTCCGCAAAATGCACGCCATGACCTGCCGCTCCGGCCTGCATGTAAAGAGAATGATTCCTGTCATTCAGCAGGATCACCGCCCTGTCGCGCTCCTCGGAGAAGGGATCATCGCCCAGGGTGAAAACCAGCCGCTCATAGGCGCCGTGCGGCAAATCATGCGCCGCTTCCAGATGAGATTCCGGCAAGCCGGGATCGAAAACGATGGAGCCGTTGGTGATGAGCGTGGTGGGAATCGTCATCAGAACCGAGCGCGCTGCAATTTCGCCTGCCGAGGTCTCGACCGTGACTCCACCAGCCACCTGCCGGATGCGCCTGACCGTGACACCCAGATTCGGCGTGGCATCCGCCCCCGCCGCCGCCACCAGCGCACCGAAACCGCCTTCCACAAAGCGGTCCTCGCTGTCGATGGCGTTGGAGAAATCCTCGACGCTGACATTGCCAAGCGCCGTTCCGCAGGCATGCGTGCCGTGCAGTTCACCCGCGAGAATCTGCCAGCGGTTGGAGCGGTCAACCGCCAGATCAGCAGACGCCCCGGGCTGGTCGTCCGCAAGGCGCACGATCCCCCGGTCGATTTTCCGCCAGGCACGCCAGAGCTTCATCTGGCCCCATGTTCCCAGAATCTCGTCGCCATCGATAACCATGGGCCATTTGTCGGCAGAGTGGAGGGCGATACCGCGTCGCTTGGCTTCTTTCGCCAGCGGGTTCGCCTTGCGGGCATGCAGCCAGTGCGCGCCGACATCGATGCCCTTGTGGCGCCCGATAGAGGTCGTCCAGGTGCGCCCGCCGATGCGGTCGCGCGCCTCGACGTGAATGACCGTGAGGCCGCTGTTGCGCAATGCCAGCGCTGCGGCAAGACCGGCTGGTCCTGCGCCCACGATGACGGCATCGGCCGGGGACATGGGTTTGGCCTTCAGGCCGCCTTCTCGCGTTCAAACTGGCCAGCGGCCCTGAAGCGATACAGATAAGATGGGACAATGGATTCCACAGAATCCGGAGCGATCCCGAGGCCTTGCAGCGTGCGCCCTTGGCTTTGCGCAGCTTCCGACACAACATTGTCGCTCTTCAGCATCAGCACCTGATCGCGTGTCAGCAGCGGCTTGGGCAGCATGCCCAGGATCCTGCCCTGCAATTCGGCTAAGGGAAAAGGAATGGGGATCAACGGTCGCTTCCTGCCAGTTTCCGCCAGGATATATTCGAGAATATGCCGGAAGCTCCGCACATCAGGCCCGCCCAGTTCATAGACGGTCCCCGGCTTCGCCTTGCCCTCCAGCGCCAGCGCAACAGCTTGCGCCACATCACCGACGAAAACCGGCTGGAATTTTGTCTCACCGCCGCCGATCAACGGCAATGCAGGCAGGTAGCGCGCCAATGTTGCGAACTGGTTGAAGAAATTGTCCTCTGGGCCAAAGACAATCGAGGGGCGCATGATCACGGCGGATGGCACGTGCTCAAGGACGGCGGCCTCCCCCGCCGACTTGCTGCGCGCATAGGCCGCCGGAGACTGCGCATCGGCGCCAATCGCCGAGAGATGCACAAGATTGCTGATCCCCGCCTTGGCAGCGGCCATGGCAATGGCTCTCGGGCCTTCCGCCTGCACATGATCAAAGCTCTGACGACCGCTTTCAAAGAGAATTCCAACAAGATTGACGACCGCATCGGCGCCTTGCACGGCGCGCATGACAGAGTCCGGATAGCGCAGGTTGGCCTGCAACGGCATGATCTGGCCAACGCCGCCCATCGGCTGGAGGTGGCCTGCAAGGTCAGGGCGGCGCACGGCGACGCGCACCCGCCAACCCTGCTTCGCCAGAGCCCGGACGACATGGCGGCCGACAAATCCTGACCCGCCGAAAACCGTGACTAGACCCGCCATCGATCATCCCCTTGTGCGATGCAACACCGCGCGTGTCAGGGCTGTTTAGCAGGCTGTGGAAAAAGAGGAAGGGGCTGGTCTCTCCTTCTCCCGTGGGGGAAGGAAAAGAAAATATCAACGCCCGGTCTGGCCGCGGTGACGCAGGAAATGATCTGCGAGCACAACCGCCATCATGGCCTCCGCCACGGGCACAGCGCGGATGCCGACGCACGGATCATGACGCCCCTTTGTCAGGATATCGGTTTCGTTGCCGAACCGGTCGATGGTGGCGCGAGGGGTCAGGATGGAGGACGTCGGCTTGACTGCGAAGCGCGCCACGATAGGCTGGCCCGAGGAAATGCCGCCGAGAATGCCGCCAGCGTTGTTATTGGAGAAGCGGATGGCGCCATCGTTGCCCACCCGCATCTCGTCGGCATTCTCCTCGCCCTTCAGCGCCGCCGCTCCCATGCCCGCACCGATCTCCACGCCCTTGACGGCGTTGATCGACATCATGGCCGCAGCGATATCAGCATCCAGCTTGCCATAAACCGGCGCACCCCAGCCCGGCGGCACGCCTTCCGCCGTGACCTCGATGACAGCGCCTACCGAGGAACCATCCTTGCGGACGCCGTCGAGATACCCCTCGAAGAAAGCAGCCTTGTCCTTGTCCGGGCAGAAAAACGGGTTTTGTCTAACCTGATCCCAGTCCCACTTGGCGGAATCGATCTTCTCCGGCCCCATCTGCACGAGAGCAGCCCGGATCGTCACACCGGGAATCACCTTGCGTGCGATGGCGCCTGCCGCCACGCGCATCGCCGTCTCGCGCGCCGACGACCGCCCGCCACCACGATAATCGCGGATGCCGTATTTCATGTCGTAGGTGTAGTCGGCATGACCCGGACGGTACTGATCCTTGATATCGCCGTAGTCCTTCGAGCGCTGGTCCACGTTGTCGATCAGCAAGCCTATGGAGGTGCCGGTCGTGACCAGCTGGCCGCTGTCATCGGGAAACACGCCCGACAGGATCCTCACCTGATCGGGTTCCTGCCGCTGCGTCATGAAGCGGTTCTGGCCGGGTCGGCGGCGGTCCAGGTCGCGCTGGATATCCTCCGCAGTCAGCGGCAGGCCGGGAGGACATCCATCCACCACGCAGCCGATGGCAGGCCCGTGGCTTTCGCCGAAGGTGGTGAAACGGAAGAGATGACCGAAGGAATTGTGGGACATGGGATGTGATCTTTTCTTGACTGTCTCTTTGGCCGCTCGGGCGGCAGTCGTCAAATCTGGCTGACGGATTCGTGAAAACACATGATCGCTTCGTGCAATGCAATTTGTCAGGCGCACGCATAAAAACCGGCTAGCGCTACAAAGGCGCTATGGAGGAATTCACGATGTACAGTTTGCTTTCCCGCCGCACCGTTATGGCTCTGGCGCTTTCACTTTCTGCGACCGCTGCATACGCTCAGCCCGCAGCGACCGAAGCCAAATTCACTCCCGCTTCTTTCACTGCTGCTCAGGCCGCTGGCAAGCCCATCGTGGTTGAGGTCACTGCCCCCTGGTGCCCGACCTGCAAGGCTCAGGCTCCGATCATCAAATCTCTGTCCACAAAACCAGAGTTCAGGAATGTGACGATCCTGAAAGTCGATTTCGACAGCCAGAAGGACGCTCTGAAGGCGCTGAATGTTTCACAGCAGAGCACACTGATTGCTTTCAAGGGCAAAGCTGAAACCAGCCGCTCAACCGGCGACACCACGGCCGCCGGGATCGAGAAGCTCTTCAAATCCGCGATCTGACCAGACACAAGAGCGATCATGCTGACAACTCTCGCCCTCGCCGCCCTTGCAGGCGTTCTCTCCAGCCTCAGCCCCTGCGTACTGCCGATCCTGCCAATCGTGCTGGGTGCGGCAGCAGGCGAGCACCGTCGTGGGCCATTGGCTCTTGCCGCAGGGCTGGCCGTGTCCTTCGTGATCATCGGCCTGTTCATCGCCACTGTCGGCTTC
>CAXTUM010000016.1:0-14181 GCA_964247205.1 uncultured Beijerinckiaceae bacterium | reverse complement strand
GTCTTGCGGATGCGGATCGATTTCGGTGTCACTTCCACCAGTTCGTCATCCTGAATCCAGGCCAGCGCCTTTTCGAGCGTCATGCGGATCGGCGGGGTCAGGCGCACGGCCTCGTCCTTGCCAGCGGCGCGGACGTTGGTGAGCTTCTTGCCCTTCAGGATGTTCACTTCCAGGTCGTTATCGCGGTTGTGGATGCCGATGATCATGCCCTGATAGACCTTCCAGCCCGGCTCGATCATCATCGGGCCACGATCCTCGAGGTTCCACATGGCATAGGCCACCGCTTCGCCCGCATCATTCGAGATGAGAACGCCGTTGTTGCGGCCCGCCATCTCGCCCTTGTAGGGCTCATAGGCGTGAAACAGTCGGTTCATTACCGCTGTGCCGCGTGTGTCGGTCAGAAGTTCCGACTGATAGCCGATCAGGCCGCGTGTGGGGGCATGAAAGACCAGACGCAGGCGATTACCGCCTGAAGGCCTCATCTCCAGCATGTCGGCCTTGCGCTCCGACATCTTCTGGATGACCACGCCCGAATATTCCTCATCCACGTCGATGAGCACTTCCTCGATGGGCTCCAGCGTCTGGCCCGTCGCTTCATCCTTTTGCATCACGACGCGCGGGCGCGACATGGCCATTTCGAAGCCCTCGCGGCGCATCGTCTCGATCAGTATGGCAAGCTGCAATTCACCGCGACCCGAAACGTGGAAGGCATCCTTGTCGGTGCTTTCCTCGATCTTCAGCGTGACGTTGCCCTCCGCTTCCTTGAGAAGGCGGTCGCGGATGACGCGGCTCGTTACCTTGTCGCCTTCGGTGCCAGCCAGCGGGCTGTCATTGACGATGAAGCTCATGGTCACGGTGGGCGGATCGATCGGCTGCGCCTTCATCGCCTCGGTGATTTCAGGGGCGCAGAACGTGTCCGCGACCGAGCCCTTGGAGAGGCCTGCGATGGCGACGATATCGCCCGCAACTGCTTCGTCGATCGGTTGGCGCTCGACACCGCGGAAAGCGAGGATCTTGGAAATGCGTCCGGTTTCGACGATGCTGCCATCCTGCCCCAGCACTTTGATCGACTGGTTCGGCTTGATCGAGCCCGATGTCACGCGGCCAGTGATCATGCGGCCCAGAAACGGATTGGCCTCCAGCAGCGTGCCGATCATGCGGAAGGCGCCGGGCTCGGTCTTGGCGAGCGGCACATGCTTGAGAACAAGATCAAACAGAGGCGCGAGGCCCTGATCCTTCGGTCCCTCTGCCGCCACATTCATCCATCCCTCGCGGCCTGAGCCGTAGAGGATCGGGAAATCGAGCTGGTCGTCATTGGCGTCGAGTGCCGCAAAGAGGTCGAACACCTCGTTGATTACCTCAACATGGCGCGCATCCGGGCGATCCACCTTGTTGATCGCCACGATGGGGCGCAAACCGAGCTTCAGCGCCTTGCCGACCACGAATTTCGTCTGTGGCATCGGGCCTTCGGCGGCATCGACGAGGACGATAGCCGAGTCCACCATGTTGAGAATGCGCTCGACCTCGCCGCCGAAATCGGCATGGCCCGGCGTGTCGACGATGTTGATGCGCGTACCCTTCCACTCGACGGAAGTGCACTTCGCCATGATGGTGATGCCGCGCTCCTTTTCGAGATCGTTCGAATCCATCACGCGCTCGATGATCCGCGCATTCTCGCGGAAAGAGCCGGACTGGCCCAGAAGCTTGTCCACCAGCGTCGTCTTGCCGTGATCGACGTGCGCGATGATGGCGATATTGCGGATTTCCATCGGAAAAGTGTCCTGAAACGGGGTGTCTTGAAAGACAGAAAGCGATCGGCGGCAAAACCGGCGATCGCTCGATTGTGCGGCGCGATATCACGGGAGGGGTGCTGGAGCAAGCGCGGGCTGCGCAACTCTGGCCTGCGGGAATGCCCGCGACCGTTGATACATCAGCTTCCGGCATCCCGCCGGACACGGATTTTCATTTAACACTCATGGACAAACCGACATATCGTTCGTGTCATGCGCACTGCCGTCATTGCCGATATCCATGGAAACTGTCTCGCTCTCGAAGCCGTGCTGGCTCACCTGCGGACGCAGTCCGTCGACAGTATTATTGATCTGGGAGATTGCGTTTCAGGACCGCTCTGGCCGCGGGAAACCATGGACCGGCTGGAGACACTCGGGCTACCCACGGTGCGCGGCAACCACGACCGCGCGCTGGGAACAGTGGAACCTGAAGCGATGGGTCCATCCGACCGGTTTGCCCATGACAACCTGACGCAAGGTCAGTGCAAGGCTCTTGGCGCATTGCCGGTGCGGCTTGATCTGGACAATGGTGTTGTGTGTTTTCACGCCGGGCCTGACAGCGATCTGGCCTACACAACGGACGAAATCGCTGGCGGCAGGCTTGTGCGGGCCTCCCGCGATGCGGCTTCGAAACGCTTCAGGGACGTCACTGCCCGCATCATTCTGGTCGGGCATAGCCACAGGCCTGATATGATTCAGCTCACCAGTGGTGCGCTTCTCATCAATCCTGGCAGTGTCGGATTGCCTGCCTATGATGATGACGGGGTCGCCCCTCATGTTTCGGAATCAGCCACGCCCCATGCGCGCTATGTCATTCTCGATGACGATGGCTCGATGCTGCCGAACATCACATTTCACGCGGTCAGCTATGACTTTGATGCGGCCAGCCGCCGCGCCGCCGCAAACAACCGACCGGATTGGGCGATTGCCCTGCGCACCGGTTTCATGCGCTGACGTCACAACTCAGAACGCGACGAGGATCTTCCCGAACACCTTCCGGCTTTCCAGCCGCTCGATCCCCTTCTCCAGTTCTGCCACCGGAAAGATCGTGTCGATGACCGGCGTGATGCCTGCCGCCATCTTGTCGAGGCTCTGGCCGATGTTCTCGATGCGGCAGCCGAACGAGCCGAAGATGCGGTATTGCTGCTGAAACAGCTGCATCAGGTTCATGGTGGTGGTGACACCCGAGGTGGAACCGCAGGTCACGAGACGCCCGCCCTTCTTCATCGAGAGCAGCGAGCCGTTCCAGGTGTCCGCCCCCACATGCTCGAACACGACGTCCACACCGACACGTGGCGTGTGGCGCTTCGTCCATTGGCGCACTTCGCCCTCGAAACGCTCGGTCCGATAATTGATGACGTGATCCGCCCCCAGCGCCTTGGCCTTCACACCCTTTTCGTCATCACCCACTGTGGTGATGACAGTGCAGCCGATGGCTTTCGCCATCTTGATCGCCACGGTGCCGATGCCGGAGCCGCCGGCATGCACCAGCACGGTCTCACCGGGCAGCAGCTTCGCATTGTCAAACAGCATGTGCTGGGTCGTGCCAAAGGCGATGCCCGCGCAGGCTGCATCGGCCTGTTCCACGCCATCCGGAACCTTCACCACGAGGCGCGCGGGCATGTTCAGCTTCTCGCGGGCAAAACCGTGGATATGGAAGCCGTAGACGCCCTTCACGTCTTCACAAAGGTTGTCGATGCCCGCCTTGCAGTTTTTGCATTCTCCGCAGGTCAGCGCGCCATACATCGTCACGCGGTCACCGGGTTTGAATGCCGTCACGCCCTCGCCGACGCAGATGATGCGGCCCGATCCTTCAGCCCCCACCACCAGCGGCATCTGGCGCTTGGCGAAGGCCATTCCGCGGAAGCCCCAGACATCGATATGATTGAGGGCGACATGGCTGACAGCGATCTGCACTTCGCCTGGCGCAGGAAGGGCCGGATCGTCCATTTCGACGAGACGCAGGTCCCGGTCACCGTGTAGCTGCAACGCACGCATTGGCAATGTCACCAGATTGGGATGTGAGGACCGCGCTTTAGAGCAAACGGGAACAGGCTTCCACCCCTGTCTTGCGGCAGGCCTGCATGGTTAACAGCAGCTTTACCACATCCCTTAAACCTCCTTCAGCGAATTGCCGGTACCCTCCGCACTCACCTGCAACACTGGAATGACACCATGAACGCGCTCACGACCACCGATACACCCAGGGCGACCGTCGAATCCATCGATCAGCCCATGCTTGTCGCGGTCGTGGCCATGCTGGATACGGCCATCGTGATCGTATCGGCTCTGGTGACAGCATCTGTCCTGCCGGATACGACAGAAAGCATGATCTGGTCACCACTGCTGCTGGGTATGGCCATGTCCGGCGCCGTGCTTTTCACGCTTCAGCGGTTCTGGGCCTACACCATCGCAGCGCTCGGTCATACGGTGCGCCAGTGCGCGCGGGTTGCAGGGGGCTTGCTTGCCGCTTTCGGCGGATTGATCGGGCTGGTCTATCTCGGCGGCTTCGAGACGATGATCCCGCGTCAGTTCCTGATGACGTGGTTCATCATCGCGTTTGCCGTGATGGCGATCTCGCGTATCGGAATCGCCTGGCAGGCCACGCGCTGGATGCATGAGGGACGCCTGACGCGCCGCGCCGTGATCGTCGGCGGCGGACGCCCGGCGGAAGAACTGATCAAGCAGCTCAGGCGTTCCAAAAGCTCGGGAATCAAGGTCTGTGGTGTCTTCGACGACCGGGCCAAGGACCGTTCGGACAATCCTGTGGACCGCTACCGCGTGTTGGGCACCTTCGAGGAAATGACCGATTTCTGCCGCGCTGAAGACATTGATCTGCTCATCGTCACACTTCCGGCTTCGGCGGAGGAGCGCATCCTGCATCTCATGAAGCAGCTTTGGGTTCTGCCCATCGACGTCCGCATCAGCGCCCACCAGAGCAAGTTGCGCCTGCGCCCGCGCGCCTACAGCTATATCGGGGATGTGCCGTTCCTCGCCGTATTTGACAAGCCGCTGTCGGACTGGGGCTGGGCCGTGAAAGAGATCGAGGACCGTGTGATTGCCACGGCAGCGCTCATCCTGCTTGCCCCTGTCATGCTGGCCGTGGCTTGCGCCGTGAAATTGACCTCGAAAGGCCCGATATTCTTCAAGCAGAAGCGCCACGGCTTCAACAACCAGCTCGTCGAGGTCTACAAGTTCCGCTCGATGTTTACCGACATGTGCGACGCCAAGGCATCGAAACTCGTCACCAGGGATGATCCGCGCGTCACCCCTGTCGGACGCTTCATCCGCAAGACCTCGCTCGATGAACTGCCGCAGCTCTTCAACGTGCTGAAGGGCGAGCTCTCGCTTGTCGGCCCGCGCCCCCACGCCACGGCCTGCAAGGCGGGCGAGCGCCTCTACAACGATGTCGTGGACGGCTACTACGCCCGCCACCGCATGAAGCCCGGCATCACTGGTCTGGCCCAGATCAACGGCTGGCGCGGCGAAACGGACACGGAGGAAAAACTCCAGCGCCGCGTGGAGTTCGACATCCAGTACATCGACAGCTGGTCGATCTGGATGGACCTCTATATCCTGGCCATGACGCCAGTTTCGCTGCTCAACACCAGGAATGCGTATTGAACAAGGATCGTACTCGATGACCTTCCATCTGTATCTCTCGCATCCGCAGGTGAGGATCGATCCGACCGTCCCCGTGCCGGATTGGGGTCTGAGCGATCTCGGGCGCTCACGCACCGAGGCGATGGCCAACCAGAGCTGGATGAAGGCCTTTGGCCGCATTGTGAGCAGCACCGAAACCAAGGCCATCGAAACCGCCAGCATTCTGGCGGCGGCGCTCGGCATCCATGCTGATATCCGCCAGTCCCTCCACGAGAATGACCGCTCGGCCACGGGCTTTCTCAACCCTCCCGAATTTGAAGCCACAGCTGACCTGTTCTTCCGGCATCCGGAGGAGAGCATTCGCGGCTGGGAACGCGCGGCGGATGTGCAGGCGCGCATCATCGGCGCGGTCATGCGGGCGCTGGCGGAAGCGCCTGACACGCCGACGATCTTTGTCGGGCATGGCGGCGTTGGCACCTTGCTGCTTTGCCATTGCGCAAAGAAATCCATTGCACGGACCAGCGACCAGCCGGCAGGCGGCGGCAACCACTATCTCTTCGACATCGGGAAACGAATCGTGCTTTACGGCTGGCGATCCATGGAAACGCCGCCGGAGCCCAAACCGTGACACTGTCAGTCAGTGACCGCATCATAGTGGCCCTTGATGTGCCGACCATCGCGCAGGCTGAGGCTCTGGCCGACAGGCTCGGTGACAGCATCACCTTCTACAAGATCGGCATGGAACTCGCTTATATTGGCGGCATTCCGCTGGGCGAACGCCTGATCCGCGCGGGCAAGAAGGTCTTCTTTGACCTCAAGCTGCACGACATCCCCAACACGGTCGAGCGCGCTGCGGCACAGATCGCAGGCACAGGCGCGACCTTCATGACGGTGCATGCATATCCCCAGTCGCTGGCCGCCGCTGCAATTGGCGCCGGGGGCTCCAACCTTGGCATTCTGGGTGTCAGCATCCTGACCTCGATGAGCGAGGATGATGCAGCGCGCGCAGGCTACGGCATGGGCGTCGCCGATCTCGTGCGCCGCCGGGCGCGCCAGGCGCAGGAGAACCACGCGGCTGGCCTGGTGTGTTCGCCGCTGGAGATTGCCTCGGTGCGCGAAACCGTCGGGCACGCGCTGAAGATCGTCACGCCCGGCGTGCGCCCGGCAGGATCGGACGCCGGTGACCAAAAGCGTGTGATGACGCCGGGTGATGCCATCCGGGCCGGTGCGGATCATCTCGTGGTAGGCAGGCCAATCACGCAAGCAGCTGACCCGGTGGCGGCAGCGAAGGCGGTGGTTGACGAAGTGGCTACAGCGCTTTCTGCATGAACATGAGATCAAGCGGCTGATCGTACTTCCAGCCGATTCCCGTCAGTATACCGCGCTCCTCGAAGCCAAGCCTTGCATGCAGCGCGACGGACGCCTCATTGGGCAGACCGATAGCCGCCACCATCACCCGTTTTCCATTGGTTCTCGCATGCTCCATCAGGCGTTCCATCAAGGCACGCGCGATGCCGCGCCCTTGCGCGCCTTCGGCTACATAGACTGAATTTTCAACCGTGCCGCCGTAACCCTCGCCCGCGCGGAAATCGCCGTAGGATGCAAAGCCGAGAAACCGGCCAGGCTCCTCGGCGATCAGGACGGGGTAGCCCTTGGCCTTCCGATCCATGAACCATGCGATCCGGTCAGCCATGTCAGCAGGCCGGTAGCGCCAGATCGATGTTGTATTGGCGATATGATGATTGTGGAGGCCCTTGATGGCATGAATGTCGGCTTCGGTCGCGTCGCGGATGACAAAACTCATTGTTTTCCTCTCCACACCGGCGTTGGCGCCAGCTGCTTGTAGAAGAACGCCGCAGCCTCGGGCCTTCCGTCCGTCGTGTAGGCATAGCTCGGGATCGAGCCTATGGCCGTCCAGCCGCAGCGCCGGTAGAGCCGGTCGCCGACGCTTCCTTCACCGGTGTCCAGCACCAGCATGGTTTTCCCGGCTTTCAAGGCGGCATCCTCGGCGGCTGCCAGCAGCGAAGCGCCAATGCCCTGCCTGCGCTGAGCGGAATGCACCAGCATCTTGGAGATATCCGCACGGAACGGCTGATTAGGCTGCGGTGCGAACACGCACATCACGGTGCCGACAAGCTTGCCCTCCTGTTCCGCCACCAGCCAGATGCGGTCTCCGGCAGCCAGACCCGCAATCTGCCTGGTCCAGTATGCTTCTGCCTGATGAAGCGTTAAACCCGCCATGAAATTGACTGACGCGCCATGATCGACTGCGTCGACGAGCAAACCTGACAGGGGCGATAGCTGTAAACTAGCCTCTGCAGCATCGATAGAACGGATCGTGATAGTCATCGGCCGCCTCGCGCCAGGATAACGGCATAACGGACATTCCAGACCGAGAGGTTCTGGAAACCGATGGGACAATCCAGCCGCATTTGCAGGCAATCGCCCGCCCCCAGCACATGGATGACGCCATCAACGCTCATGGTGAGCTGCCCCTCGAATACCCACACCAGCTGCGTAAGATGCAGCGGCACCGCATTGTCATGCGTCACTTTTGCGCCCGGCGGCAGGGTCACATCCACGATATCGACTGGCGACGACACGGGCGAGACATTGCGGCGGATATAGCCGGTGGCTGGATCACGCCAGATACGGCGCGTTGCTGCCCGCACCAGCATCCCCTCGTCATCGCTGTCCCGGAACAGTTGCGACAGCGTCACGTCAAGCGCATTCGAGAGCTTGGCCAGCAACACCGCCGTCGGGCTGACATCACCGCGCTCGACTTTGGAAATCATGGCACGCGAAACGTCGGATTTTTCCGCCAGAGCCTCAATGGTGAAGCCACTGGCGAGACGAAGCGCCTTGACGCGCGAGGCGATTCTGGCATCGAAGTTCTGCCTGCCATCCAGAGCGTCAGCCCCTGTTCTCTCTTGATTTTTATCCATGATCAGAGAATAAATTCTATTATAGTAGAGTCAAGATCATGTCTGATGAAGATCCGCCCCTCCCGCCCGATCACAACGGCGGCCCCCCCCTGGAAGACCTGCCGGAACATATCCCCGAGTGGGGAGACGGCGATCCGAATGTCTATTTCCAGTGGAAAACCGCACTGAACCGCGCCCGCAAATCCGCCCCCCATGACATCGTGATGTTCCGCCTGTCACGCGCGGAAGCCGCAGGTGTGGATTACGAGACCTATCTCACGGAGCTGCTGGAGCGCGGCAACCGCTTGCAGGCAGGCGACAATCTCGAACGGTTGCGCAACCGCTGGAAACAGCGACCAGCGGTAAAGGTGAAGCCGCTGTAGTCATGTTGACCGCAAGCGTCGGCCCGCTTAACTCCGGAGACAAAACGAAAGATCACTCCTGATGCGTTGCCCCTTCTGCGGCTCCCTCGAAACACAGGTGAAGGACAGCCGCCCGGCGGATGATCACACCACCATTCGCCGCCGCCGTGTCTGCGATGCCTGCGGCGGGCGTTTCACCACATTCGAGCGCGTGCAGTTGCGCGAACTGACCGTCGTCAAGCGCTCGGGCCGCCGTGTGCCCTTCGAGCGGGACAAACTGGCGCGTTCGGTTTCGGTTGCCCTGCGCAAGCGCGATGTCTCGCCCGAACGGCTGGAGCGGCTGATCAACGGCATCGTCAGCCAGCTCGAAAGCATGGGTGAAACCGAGGTATCCTCCGAACAGGTGGGCGAAACCATCATGGGTGCGCTCAAGAACCTCGATCACGTGGCCTATGTGCGCTTCGCCTCGGTCTACAGAAACTTCAACGAAGCCAGCGATTTCGGCACCATCGTCGATGAACTCAAGGACAAGGACGAGGGGAAGCGGTAGAACGCAGGTCTGCCCTGCTGGCTTGCAGCCTTGCCACCCGGCCCCCTTCCCCCTAAATGGCCGCTCAACTGCCCGCCGCGCTCTTTGAAAGACCCCCATCCATGGCCTCTCCCAGCCGAACGTTGACCGCGCAGACGCCCTTGCCCGGCGTGCGCATCCTGGTGGTGGAAGGACGTTTCTACGATCACATCAACGATGAACTGGTGGCTGGCGCACGCGAGGCCGTGGAAGCCGTCGGCGGCACGGTCGATGTGATCACCGTCCCCGGCGCACTGGAAATTCCCGCCGCGATCTGCATCGCCATGGACGGCGCGGAAGCTGCCGGAACGCCTTTTGACGGCGCTGTGGCGCTGGGCTGCGTGGTGCGCGGCGAGACCTATCATTTCGAGGTCGTCGCGGGCGAAAGCTCCCGCGCCCTGATGGACCTGAGCGTGGCGTACAAGCTGGCGCTGGGCAACGGCATCCTCACCGTGGAAAACGAGGAACAGGCCGTCGCCCGCGCCTATCGCAATCGCATGAACAAGGGCGGCGACGCTGCCAATGCGGCGCTGGCGCTGATCAGGCTGAAGCGCAGCTATGGAGCGGCGGCGTGACCGACACTGTCCCCAAACAGCCAAAACGCCCCCATGTCGGCCTCGGCGAACGCCGCTCCCCCGCACGCCTCGCCGCCGTGCAGGCGCACTACCAGATGGACCTGACGGGCAAGGGCCTGGACCTGATCGTCACCGAGTTCGAACGCCACTGGATGGGCAAGGAGATCGAGGAGGATCTCTACAAACCGGCTGATTCCACGCTGTTCCGACTCATCGTGCAGGGTGTGCTTGACCGCCAGAAGCGCATTGATCCCACAATTGATGAACTGCTCGCCAAGGGCTGGCCGCTGAAACGCATCGAAACCCTGATGCGCGCCATCCTGCGTGCCGGGGCCTGGGAACTGATGATGACGCCAGACGTGCCTGTGAAGGTCGTCATCTCGGAATATGTCGATATTGCCCGCGCCTTCTTCGAGAAAGAAGAAACGTCAATGGTCAACGCCGTACTCGACCGGCTGGCCCGCGCAGCACGGCAGGGAGAGCTGCCGGAGAAGGCGTGATGCCTTCCGAATTCGACATCATCGCCCGCCATTTCGCGCCCATCGCTGGTGCCGGCGGATTGCAGTTGCTGGATGATGCCGCGCTGATCAAACCTCCCGAAGGGCATGAGCTGGTCATCACTACGGATGCCATCGTCGCGGGCGTGCATTTCTTCGCGGATGATCCGGCAGACACGATTGCGAAGAAAGCACTCGGCGTGAACCTCTCGGATATTGCCGCGAAGGGCGCTGATCCTCTGGGTTTCGTGATCAGTCTGATTTTGCCCAAGCAGACCGATGATGCATGGATTGCGGGCTTTGCCACTGGCCTTGGTGCGATGGCGAAGCAAGGCAACTGCCCGCTTCTGGGCGGCGATACCGTGATCTCCCCCGGCCCGCTGACGCTTTCCATCACCGCTTTCGGCGCGGTTCCTGAAGGAACGATGGTCAGACGCGGCCAGGCGCAGCCCGGTGACAGGCTTTTCGTCACCGGCACCATCGGCGATGCCGCCATCGGCCTGAAAGCGCGGCTTTCTGCCCGCTCCGGCCATGCATGGCCGCTGACGGAGGATCATCTGGCCTTCCTCAACCAGCGTTATCTCATACCTCGCCCCCGCAACGCTATTGCCGCCGCTTTGCGCCAGCACGCCCATGCGGCCATGGATATCTCCGATGGTTTCGTGGGCGACCTGACCAAGATGATCGGCCTCGCCGGGTTGGGTGCGGATATCCGGCTGGACGAGGTTCCGCATTCCGTGGCCGCAAGAGCCGCGATCCGGCACAATCCGGCCTTGCGGGAAATAGCGCTAACCGGCGGTGATGACTACGAGGTTCTGGCCGCTGTTCCCGCGGACAAAGCCAAAGCGTTTATGGCGGATTGTCTGGCCGCAGGCGTGCAGGTTACAGAGGTTGGCAGGGTGCAGGACAAAGGCGTTCCCATCCGATTCCTCAATGCCGACGGCACCGTAAAAACCTTCGCCAAGAGCTCCTATGTACACGGCGCGGGCTGACCAGCCGAAAATTCTGGTGGTTTGATCGCACGCATCCCGCTACTGCAACCGTCAACCCCCTCTCTTTTCGAACCGGAACCATCATGGGCTTCAAATGCGGTATCGTCGGCCTGCCGAATGTCGGCAAGTCGACCCTCTTCAACGCGCTGACACAGACTGCTGCGGCGCAAGCCGCGAATTATCCGTTCTGCACCATTGAACCCAACGTGGGCGACGTTGCGGTGCCCGATGAACGGCTGGACAAGCTCTCCGCCATCGCGGGCTCAGCCCAGATCATCCCCACGCGCCTCACCTTCGTGGATATCGCGGGCCTCGTGCGCGGCGCGTCGAAAGGCGAGGGGCTGGGCAACCAGTTCCTCGGCAACATCCGCGAATGCGATGCCATCGCCCATGTTGTGCGCTGCTTTGAGGACGGTGACATCACCCACGTCGAAGGCAAGATCGATCCGCTGTCGGACATCGACACCATCGATACCGAACTGATGCTGGCCGATCTCGACAGCCTCGAGAAGCGTGTCATCAACCTCGAGAAGAAGGCCAAAACGGGAGACAAGGAAGCGAAGGAAGCGCTCGATCTCGTCAACCGCGCCCTCCCCCTGCTGCGCGACGGCAAGCCCGCTCGGATGGTCAAGCGTTCGCAGGACGAGGAGGCCGCATTTCAGGCGCTGCAGCTCATCACGTCCAAACCCGTGCTTTATGTCTGCAATGTGGAAGAGGCATCAGCCGACAAGGGCAATGGCTTCTCCGAGCGCGTCTTCGCCCGCGCGAAGGCCGAAGGCGCCAAGGCCGTCGTGGTCTCCGCCAAGATCGAGAGCGAAATCGCCGTGATGGCGCAGGAGGACCAGAAGGACTTTCTGGACGCCGTCGGCCTTAGCGAACCGGGCCTCAACCGCGTCATCCGCGAGGGTTACGAGTTGCTCGGCTTGCTGACCTACTTCACCGTGGGGCCCAAGGAAGCCCGGGCCTGGACCATCACCAAGGGCACCAAGGCCCCGGCGGCGGCGGGCGTGATCCACACGGATTTCGAGAAGGGTTTCATCAGGTCGGAGACGATTGCCTATCCTGATTATGTGGCATTCAAGGGCGAGGCTGGTGCGCGCGAAGCGGGCAAGTTCCGTCTTGAGGGGAAAGAGTATATTGTCGCTGACGGCGATGTGATGCATTTTCGGTTCAATACGTGAGGAGACCCTCCCATGCTGAACACCATCAGTGATCTGATTACCGGCATCGTCGAACTGACAGCGCGCGGTGTTTACGCCCTTGTCCGTATGCTTTTTGGCTGGGAAGCATCGCGTGAGCGTCCGGCGTGGGTACGCATCATTGCCATCGGGCTCATTCTGTTGCTGGCGGCGATCCTGTTTTCCATATTCTACACACTGTTCATCACCGCTTTCTATGTTTTGCTTGCCATTGCGGCGGTTGGTGCGGTTCTGGCGTTTTTTGCTGCAAGCTGAGTTCATGCCCTCTCTCCATTTCGAAGATTTCACCCCCGGTTCCGCCAAGCACTACGGCTCCCTCACGGTCGAGCGCGAGCCCATGCTCGCCTTCGCGCGCCAGTTCGATGCGCAGCCCATGCATGTCGACGAGAAGGCCGCCAAGACCACCATGGCGGGCGAACTGATCGCTTCGGGGTGGTACACAGCCGCGCTGAACATGCGGATGATCGCCGATGATTTCATTCTGGACGCCGCCAGCATGGGCTCTCCCGGCGTTTCCGAGCTGAAATGGCTGAAGCCCGTGAAGGCAGGCGATGTGCTGCGCGGCATCCGCCATATCGTGGACCGGCGGCCATCTATCACGAAGCCGGATCGCGGTTTCGTCAATTTCCGCTTCGAGGTCTTCAACCAGCATGACGAAGCCGTATTTGAACAGACCAACCTGATCATGATCGGGCGTCGTGGCAGCGAGGCACTGGCAGATTCCGCCGCGCAGCCCTTCTCAACCAAACCGCCGGTGCTACCCGCGTTCGTGGACAAGGATTTCGACACGATCCCGTTCTTCGAGGACCTGACAGTCGGCGACCGGCTCGATCTGGGTGCGGTGACGTTCACGGAGGCGGAAATCATCCGCTTCGGCCGGGATTTTGATCCGCAATCCTTTCACACCGATCCCGTCGCCGCAAAAGCCTCGATCTTTGGCGGCCTCATCGCATCGGGTTGGCACACAGGCGCTGCCTGGATGGGCCAGATGGTGCGCAATCGCACGGCAGCGGCGATGAACGCCATGCAGCGCGGCGAGCGCCCGGCGCGGCTGGGGCCCTCCCCCGGCTTCCAGCATCTGCGCTGGATCAAGCCGGTGTATTCGGGTGATACGATCCGCTACACCTCCTCCATCTTCGAGAAGCGGATTTCCGCCTCGCGTCCCGAATGGGGCATCGTCCGGCACTACAACACCGGCGTGAACCAGAAGGGCGAGACAGTGTTTTCCTTCATCGGTTCGGTTTTCTGGGAAAGGCGTCCGCAACCATGAGATTTGCAAAATGAAATTCGAAGGCACCAAGGCCTATGTGGCGGGCGAGGACCTCAAGATCGCGGTGAATGCCGCCATCGCGCTGGAGCGGCCGCTGCTGGTCAAGGGCGAGCCCGGCACCGGCAAGACGGTGCTGGCCGAGGAGATCGCCAAGGCGCTGAACGCGCCGCTGCTGCAATGGCACATCAAGTCCTCGACCAAGGCGGCGCAGGGGCTTTATGAATACGACGCCGTCTCACGCCTGCGCGACAGCCAGCTGGGTGATCCGAAGGTTTCCGACATCAGCAACTACATCCGGCGCGGCAAGCTGTGGGAGGCCTTCACCTCAGATGAGCGCCCGGTGCTGCTGATCGACGAGATCGACAAGGCCGACATCGAGTTTCCCAACGATCTGCTTCAGG
>CAXTUM010000015.1:0-14433 GCA_964247205.1 uncultured Beijerinckiaceae bacterium | reverse complement strand
CGTTCCGCGCCACGCGCTACGCCGGACCACGCTATCCGCGTGTCGGCTGGGACCGGCCCAAGGCGTCGGATCATTGCCCGGTTGTGGTAGAGTTGCGGGTTTTGTGAGACAAAGTGCGGGTTCCAATAGTGGCCATGGTCAAATGGGACCTCCAGCATCACGCAAAGCGCAGGCTGCGGGGGCAATTTGCGCTGGACAGCCCCCGATCACGGTGCTAACAGCCCGGTCGTTCCAAGCGGGCTTCGGCCCGCTTGATCGTTTCGGGCACGGCTCCTGGCCGGTCCCGGTCGGGTGATTAGCTCAGTTGGTAGAGCGAGAGACTCTTAATCTCCAGGTCGAAGGTTCGAATCCTTCATCACCCACCATTTTTCCCCAGCAGCGCCGCCGCGATCTCCGCCGCCGCCATCGCCGCGATCACCTCCGGCCGCTTGTCTTTCACAGCGCTGCCGCCGATGGGGCATATCACCCGCCGGATCTGCTCTTCCGCAATCCCCGTCTGACGGAACGCCTTGCGGAAAAGCGCCTTTTTCGTCTTCGAGCCGATGATCCCGAGATAGCGGAAATCACCGAGCTCCAGCACCGTCGCCGCGATCAGGCTGTCCAGCGCGTGGCTGTGCGTCATGATGACATGGGCAGCACCGGAAGGTGCGGCTTCTGCCAGAGCGACTGGCGTGATGCTGTGAATGATCTCCACACCGGTTCCGCCAAAACGCTCCAGTTCCTCCGCCCGGCTGTCGATCAGCATAACCCGGAAGGGCAACAGTGACAGCGCCGCCGCTAGCGCGCGGCCCACATGACCGGCGCCATGGATCAGCACCGCCGGACGAGCCTCTCCTTGCGACGCTTCCTGCTGCTTCAATCGCCGCACATCCGCCAATGTTCCGGCGACAATGGCCAGCGTCACCTGGCCGCCGCAACACTGACCTATGGCTGGGCCTAGCGCGATGGATATGGTCTGACTCTTGCTTTTCTCCAGCAGCATGATTCTCGCTGTCTCGATCGCATCCCATTCCAGCCGCCCGCCGCCAATGGTTCCGGCAACGGATTCGACTGAAACAACCATGTGCGCGCCCTGTTCACGCGGAGTTGATCCGGCGGCGGCGGTGATGGTGACAAGCGCAAAAGGCTCGCCGGATTCAAGGCACTGTGCGGCCAAATGGGAAGGAGCTGACATCATGGGGCCGTCATCGGTTCGAGAGGTGCAAAATCACGGTGCCGATACCCCGAAATCTCCGGGACTGTTGACCATATCGCGGGAGACGAACGTGACTTGCCCTCATCCACACTCGACTCCTGTACGTAACGCTTTAAAGAGCGTAAATTCCAATCTGGTGTGGGCACAAGGATAATTAGATGCGCTGGTATGGTCAGCTGGCAGTGGCCGGCGTCTTGGCGGTGGGCGCGTACACCGCGTCGAAGAACTGGGCAACGGTGCAGACCTATCTGCCCGAGCCTGTTCTGGCCGTATTGAAGCCGCTTTTCCCGGTGGCCCAGCCCAATACGCAGGCAGGCGGCGCTCCGCGCCCTGCAGGTCCTGGCGGGCCAGGACCCGTCGTGGAAACCCTGCCGGTTGTCTCTGGCGTCATTACGGAAATTTCCGAGGCCGTCGGAACGACACGGGCATTCGAGTCGGTGATGATCACGGCCCGTATCAGCGGCAACGTCGAAGCGGTCTCTTTCACTGAAGGCGCCACTGTCAAGGCGGGCGACGAACTCCTTCGCCTCGACAGCGCCGAGCGGAAAGCTGACTGGGAAGGCGCCAAGGCATCGATCACGCAGGAAGAAGCCAAGCGCAACGAATTGCGCACCAAGCTCGACCGGGCGGTTCAGCTTCGCAGGTCTGGTGCGGGTACGGAAGCGCTGGTCGATGATCTGACAGCCCAGGTCAAGACCAGCGACAGCGCCATCCAGAATGCCATTGCCAAGGAGCGCGCGGCGCAGGCCCGCCTCAACGATGTCATCGTGCGCGCCCCGTTCGCGGGACGCGTCGGCATCCGGCAGCTTAGCGTGGGCTCGTTCCTCGATACGCGCACACCCATCACGACGCTGGATGATATTTCCAGATTGCGGCTCGACTTTCAGGTTCCCGAGAACCTGCTGGCCCGGATCAAGACCGATGCCGCCATCAAGGCCTCATCCGTTGCCTTCGGCGACCGCAAGTTTGACGGCAGGGTGGCGGTGATTGACACCCGCATCGACCCGCTGACACGCAGCGTCAAGCTGACCGCGATTGTCGAGAATCCAGACCTTTCGCTGCGCCCCGGCATGTTCATGAATGCCTGGCTGGAAGTGGCGAAACGGGAAAACGCCCTGCTGATCCCGGAAGAAGCCATCGTGGGCGAAGGCCCGCTGCAGATCGCATTCGCCATCAAGGACAACAAAGTCGAGCGGCGCATCGTGAAAATCGGCCAGCGCGAAAAGGGCATGGTCGAGATCACGGAAGGCCTCAGGCTGAATGAACAGGTTGTCGTACGCGGCTTGCAGCGCGTGCGCGGCGGCATGACGGTCAACGCAAGGCCGCTGGGATCCGTCCCGGCAGGCACGCCGCCTGCCGGCGCACCGGCGCAGCCGCGGGCTCAGCCGCAGGCGGGAACCCCTGCAGCGAGTCCCGGTGTGAACGCGGCGCAAGCCGCCCCTGCACCCGTGCCCGGCCAGCCCCAGACAGCCCGTCCCTGACCGGAGATTTGAGCCATGCAGCTTTCAGACGTCTCCATCCAGCGCCCTGTCTTCGCGACGGTCCTCAGTCTTCTTCTCATCGTCGGCGGCTTCGCAGCGCTCTGGGGTTTGCCGGTCCGCGAATATCCGGCGATTGATCCGCCCATTGTCTCGGTTACCACGGTTTACCGCGGCGCCGCCAACGAGGTGATCGAGAATCGCATCACCGAGCTGGTGGAAGGTGCTATTGCGGGCATCGAGGGCATCAAGCAGATTGCCTCGCAGAGCCAGAACGGGCGCTCGTCCGTTACCATCGAGTTCGGCGTGGGCCGCGACCCGGATGCGGCGGCAGCCGACGTGCGCGACCGCGTAGGCCGTATTCTCTCGCGCCTGCCCGAAGGCGTGCAGTCCCCCATCGTGCAGCGCGTCGACGCCAACGCATTCTCCATGATGTGGATCGGCGTGACATCGAACGAAATGTCGCCGCTTGAGATCACCGACTATCTGCGCCGCAGCGTCGTCGACCGGCTGTCGACCGTCTCCGGTGTCGCCAACGTGACGATCAACGGCGAGCGGCGCTATGCCATGCGTGTGTTTATAGACCGTTCGGCGCTCGCCGCGCGCGGGCTGACTGCGCTCGATGTCGAGACTGCGATCAAGCGCCAGAACGTTGAATTGCCGAGCGGTCTGCTGGAATCCTCCCAGCGCGAAGCCACGATCAAGCTGGAATCGCGCATCTCGTCCCGTGAGGAATTCGAGGCGCTGGTCATCTCCAACCGCAACGGCTACCCCGTGCGCCTGGGAGAAGTCGCCCGCGTCGAGGTCGGCGCGCAGGACAACCGCTTTGAGTTCTACGCGCAGGGCCGGGAGGGCCTTGGCCTCGGCATCATCCGTCAGGGCACGGCGAATACGCTGTCTGTTGCGGACGGCGTGCTGAAGGAGCTTGAAGCTCTCAAGCCCGGTCTGCCCAGCGGCATGCAGATGGAAGTGCTCTACAACGAGGGCGTTTTCATCAAGGCTTCAATCAATGGCGTGCTGACGACACTGATCGAAGGTGTCGGGCTCGTCGTGCTTGTCATCCTCATCTTCCTGCGCGACTGGCGCTCGACGATGGTCGCGGTGGTCGCGATTCCCTTCTCGGTCATCCCGACCTTCATGGTGCTGTGGGCCTTCGGGTTCTCGATCAATACCCTGACCCTTCTGGCTATCGTTCTGGCCATCGGTATTGTGGTCGATGACGCCATCGTGGAGGTGGAGAACATCCACCGCCGCATCGAGGAAGGCGAAAAGCCGCTGCTGGCCGCATCCATCGGCGCGCGGGAAATTGCCTTCGCCGTCATTGCGACGACCATCACCCTGATGTCCGTGTTCCTGCCCATCGCCTTCATGGACGGCCAGACCGGCCGGCTTTTCCGCGAATTCGGCATCACGCTGGCAGCCTCCATCGGCTTCTCCGGCCTTGTCGCCCGCACACTGACGCCGATGATGTGCTCGAAGATGCTGTCGTCGAACCACAGCTTCATCCACCGCTGGACCGAGCCCTTTTTCAACGGGATGGGATCCACATACAAATTCCTGCTTCGCCGTGCGCTGGCGATGCCTATCGTGGTGCTCACGGTTGGCGGCCTGATCAGCTTCATGGCTTATGGTTTCTTCACGACTATTCAGAAGGAATTTGCGCCGACCGAGGACCGCTCCACGATCATTGTGCCGATCACTGCGCCCGAGGGGTCAAGCCTGTCCTATACCCGCGACCGGGTGAAAGAGGTCGAGAAGCTCATTCAGCCTTATGTGGACCGCGGCATCGTGGCCTCGACGCTTGGAATCGTCGCGCCCGGCTTCCAGAGGCCCGCCCCGGTCAACGCCGGATTGCTGATCATACGCCTGAAACCCTGGGAGGAGCGCGGGATCGGGCAAGTCGCATTGCAGCGCGAATTGCAGGCCCGCTTGCAGGCCGTCCCCGGAGCAAGGGTCATCGTTGTCAACCCGCCATCGCTCGGCCAGCGCGGCTTCACCAACCAGCCCGTGCAGTTCGTCCTCGGCGGCCCTGATTACGAGACGATCAAGGGCTGGCGCAACACCCTGATCGAGCGCGTGCAGCAAACCGGCAAGGTCATAAACCTGGACAGCGACTACCGTGAATCGCAGCCGGACCTGCGGGTGCGCATTGACCGCTCCCGCGCTGCCGACCTTGGCGTGTCCGTCGAAAACATCGGCAAAACGCTTGAACTGATGTTCGGCGAGCGCGAGGTGTCGCAATATGTCGACCGCGGCATCGAGTATTCAGTCATCGTCCAGGCCAGGGCCGAGGACCGCAACGGACCGCAGGATCTGAAGAACGTCTTTGTGCGTACCAGCGCCGGAACAACCGTCGGCGCCGCCACGGGCCCGGGCGATCTTGTGCCGATCTCGAACTTCGTCAATCTCGCGGAGGTCGCCGGTCCTCAAGGCCTGAACCGGCTGGACCGCCTGCGCTCCATCACCATCCAGGGCACGCCTGCGCCTGGCGTGTCTCTCGGCGAAGCGCTGGAAGTTATGGAGCAGGCCACGAAGGAGGTTCTGCCGCCTGACGTGAAGATCGGCTACAACGGCCAGTCGAAGGAATACAAGCAGACCTCAAGCTCGATCTACGTCACCTTCGGCGTTGCCCTGCTCGTGGTGTTCCTGGTGCTTGCCGCGCAGTTCGAAAGCTGGGTCGCTCCGATTACGATCATCATGGCGGTGCCTCTGGCGCTGACCGGCGGTCTCGCGGCACTGCTGTGGACAGGGCAGACGCTGAACGTCTACAGCCAGATCGGCATGATCCTGCTCATCGGCATCATGACCAAGAACGGCATCCTGATCGTGGAGTTCACCAACCAGCTGCGCGAAGAGGGCAAGGACTTGCACACATCGGTGCTGGAAGCCTCCGTCACCCGCCTGCGCCCGATCCTGATGACCTCCATCGCCACGGTCTTCGGCGCCATCCCGCTGATGCTATCGGGCGGTGCGGGCGCAGAATCCCGTCAGGCCATCGGCACGGTGATCGTTGGCGGCGTGTCACTGTCCACCTTGTTCACGCTTTTCATCGTCCCTTGCCTCTATTCGCTCATCGGCGCCTACACCAAGCCGCGCAACTTCATCGCGGAAGAGCTGGAGAAGCAGGAGCGGGAGCATATGGCGGGTGGTGGAGTGGTGCATCCGGCGGAGTAATGTCTTCTCCTTCTCCCCCGGGAGAAGGGGACTTGCGCCTTATCCCTGCCTTGCATGCTCCACATAAAGCTCGCGCAACCGCCTTGCCACCGGCCCAACCTGTCCGCCGCCAATCGCGCGGCCATCAATCTCGGTCACCGGCATCACGAAGCTGGTGGCCGAGGTGATGAAAGCCTCTTTCGCGCCGTAAGCCTCGTCAAGCGTGAACGCCCGCTCCTCAATCTCGATGCCGGTTTCCTTCGCCAGATCCATCAGCGCGCGCCGCGTGCAGCCCGGCAGGATTTTCTGGCTGTTCTCGCGTGTCACGATGCGGGCAGAAGCGCCCTCGCCTTTCACGATGAACGCCGTGGATGAGCCGCCTTCGGTCACCACGCCGCCTTCATGCATCAGGGCTTCCTGACAGCCCTCGGCGGCGGCGGCCTGCTTGGCCAGCACCTGCGCCAGCAGCGCCACGCTCTTGATATCACGGCGCGCCCAGCGGATGTCCTCCACCGATTTCATCTTGATGCCGGTCCTGGCCTTCGGACTGTTGATGAAATCGAACCGGTCCACGAACATGACGAGCGTTGGTTTGACATCGGCGGGAAACGGGAAGCTGCGGGTCGCGTCCGCACCGCGTGTCACCTGCAGATAGACCAGCCCTTCCATCAGCGCGTTCTTCTCCACCAGCTCTCTCATGAGCTGCGCGATGCGCGTCACCGGCAACGGCAGCGCTAACGCGATCTCACCCACCGAACGCTCAAGCCGCGCCATGTGCATGGCATTGTCCACGAGCTTGCCATCGAGCACAGCCGAGACCTCATAGATGCCGTCCGCGAACAGGAACCCGCGATCCATGATGGAGATTTTGGCCTCGTCCTGCGGAACGAAGGAACCATTGACATAGGCGATGGCGGTCATGGGAAAGAGTCCAGCGGGTTGGTGTTGGCGGGATATCTATCTTCGCCCCTCCCCGCTTGCGGGAGAAGGTGGCGAGGCGAAGCCGAGACGGTTGAGGGAAGTCGTATCAGGCCCTCATCCGCCCTGCGGCTGCGCCTTGGGCACCTTCTCCCGCAAGCGGGAGAAGGAAGCAGCGGCGTGGATAACTGGATCAGAGCCAGCCCTCAAGCCTCGCCCACGGTCTCGAACATGATGGCGCTGAGCGCCTCATCCGCCTTTTTGCCGGCCCATACAACGAACTGGAAGCCCTGATAATGCTTCTCGCAGGCATCGGTCGCGATCTTGAGCAGTGACTCGCATTGCCGCGCATTGGGCTCCAGTCCGCCAGACAGCACCAGCGCATGACGGAACATGATGACGTCTTCCTTCGACCAGATATCGAAATGGCCGACCCACATCTGTTCGTTGATGGCCGAGACCAGCTTCATCATCTCGTTCTTGCGGCGTTCCGGCACCTTCAGATCGAAGGCGCAGGCGAGATGCAGCGCTTCCAGATCCTCGAGCCAGGTGAAGGCGATGTGGTACTCAGACCACGTGCCTTTGACCGAGATGCAGATTTCGTCATCCTCGTCACGCTCGAAAGCCCAGTCATTCAATGCAGCCAGACGCTCGATCGTATCGACCGGATGCTCAAGGCGTTCTTCCGCAGGTTCGGTCAGTGCAATCATGGTCTCGGTACGGCTCATTCTTGGCCCCCATTGCTGGCGGGCAGCTGATGGTCCCGCCGTCGCTTGAACGCGATACGCCCGATACTGTCCTGATCGTCCCCGCAAACCGTTAAGGCGCACTTAACATTTGGGCGAATCAGTGATCCGCCAAGAGGTAGCACGGGGGAATCAGGAAATGCACGCGACGGCTGAAACCTGAACTGAGCCTTCAGGATTCGCGGGGCGGCGACAACGATTCGTCCGCGCTGTTCACAGATTCGGTGAGGCTGTTGATAAAGCCGGACGGACGATCAGGCGCCGGAGGACACTTCCGGACTTTGCGATTCACGCTTGAGGCGTTGCAATTCCAGTTTCTTCAGACCCCAGAGCTGGTGAAGCCCAAGGCCGACTGCCATCACGAAAAATCCGGCAATTTCAAGTATGGACCACAAACTGGATGACATGGCTCTATCCTTCCGATGATTTCGTCGGCTTCTTGGCAGCTGGCTTTGATAAGGCTTCCAGCGCCTCGATCCGCGCTTTCAGCATCTCGTTTTCTTCCCGCGCCAGCACCGCCATCTCCCGCACTGCTTCAAACTCCTCGCGGGTCACGACATCCACATCGCGCAGCATCCGCTCGATCTGGGATTTCACGATACCATCGACCTCCCGGCGCACGCCGGAAGCGACGCCAGCTGCATCTGTCATCAACCGGCCAAGATCATCGAGAATGCGCGAGGAAGAACTGCTCATGGGAACCCGCTTTGTTTTTGTTTATCCTGTCACAGCGGTGTAGCACAGTCGCAGAAACACGGGCACCACCCAAAATGGCGCAGATGATTCTGAAAACGTGTTGATGCGGAGAGCGATTTGAACGGCCTGCCTTTTCCCGATATCGACCCCATCGCGCTGCAGATCGGCCCGTTCGCCATCCGCTGGTATGCCCTGGCGTATATTGCAGGGCTTTTCGGCGGGTTGGTGGTCGCCAAGCGGCTGGCGGCAAAGGATGCGCTCTGGGGCGGCATCAGGCGGCCCACCGCCACTGATCTCGATGATCTCCTGCTTTATGCCACGCTGGGCGTGATCCTGGGCGGGCGTCTAGCGTATGTGATATTCTACCAGCCCGGCTATTTCCTGTCGAAGCCGCTGGAAATCTTCTCGATCTGGTCTGGCGGCATGTCGTTCCACGGCGGTCTCGCGGGCGCGACATTGGCAATGTATCTCTTCGCGCGGGCGAGAAAGCTGCCCGCCCTCTCGCTGTTCGATCTGGTGGCGACAGTTGCGCCCCTGGGCCTGCTGCTTGGCCGCATCGCGAATTTCGTCAACGGCGAACTCTGGGGACGCGCCGCCGATGTGCCATGGGCCTTCGTCTTTCCCCATGGCGGACCGATCCCGCGCCATCCCAGCCAGCTCTATGAAGCCGCGACCGAAGGGTTTCTGCTGCTTGTTCTGCTGGCCTTCCTCGTGCGGCGCATCGGTTATCACCGGCCCGGCCTGATCACCGGCATCTTCGGTGCGGGTTACGCGGCGTCGCGCATATTCTGCGAGTTCTTCCGTGAGCCTGACCCGCAGCTCGGATTCATCTTTGGCAATTTCGCCACGATGGGCATGCTGCTGTCGCTGCCCATGCTCGCCATCGGGCTGTGGCTCATCACCCGCTCTGGAAAGGTTTCTGCTTGAGCAGGCTGGGTGATGAACTCCGCAGGCTGATCACGCTCGAAGGGCCGATCTCCGTCGAACGCTACATGACGCTGGCGCTTGGCCATCCGCAGCACGGCTACTACATGACGCGCGATCCATTGGGTGCAGCAGGCGATTTCACCACTGCACCGGAGATCAGCCAGATGTTCGGCGAACTGATTGGCCTCTGGGCAGCGCAATGCTGGCTCGATCTTGGCCAGCCAGGCCCTGTACGCCTCGTGGAGTGCGGGCCGGGACGGGGAACGATGATGGCGGATGCACTGCGGGCCGCCAAAGCTGCGCCGGGATTTCTGGAGGCACTCCAGGTCGAACTTGTCGAGACCAGCCCAGTGCTGAAGGCCGCGCAAATGCTGAAGCTTGGCGGGTGCGGTACTCCTGTCGCGTGGTGCTCTCGCATTGACGAGATCAGGGAAGGAGCGCCGCTGATCATCATCGGCAACGAATTCCTCGATGCGTTGCCAATCCGTCAGTACATGCGCCAGAACGGCCAGTGGCACGAGCGGCTGGTGGGGCTGGCGGGTGATGCGCTCGCCATGGGATTGAGCCCAGATCCTGAGCCCGCCATCACGCAGCAAGGCCCCGAAGGCGCCGTGATCGAAGTCGCCATCGCCGCACAGGCCTTCATCCGCAGTCTGGCAACGCGGCTGAAGGCTGACGGCGGCGTGGCGCTGTTTCTCGACTACGGGCACACGAAATCAGGCTTCGGCGACACGCTGCAGGCCATGCACCGCCACGCCTTTGTCGATCCGCTGGCCTCTCCCGGCGAGTCAGACCTGACAGCCCATGTGGATTTTGACGCACTGGGAAAAGCCGCACGTGATGCAGGGCTGGCCGTGCATGGCCCGATGGAACAGGGAACTTTCCTGCAGGCGCTGGGGCTGGAGGCGCGCACGGAGCAACTGATCAGTCACGCCCGCACAGCTGAGCAGAAAGACGCAATCCGCACCGCCGAGAGACGGTTGACGGACACAAGCCGCACGGGAATGGGCCGCCTGTTCAAGGTGATAGCGTTCGCGGCGCCAGGCCAGCCTGCGCCGCCGGGATTTGAACCGTAGAGCCTCAGCAGCAGTCCCAATTCCCTTTCCGCTTTGACATTGACAGCTGGCTGTCTATCGAACGGAACTGTCCAGCAATGCATCCACAGGATCAAAGTCATGCAAACCACAACACAACTCCTGCTGATTGGCGCGGGCAAGATGGGCGGCGCCATGCTGGAGGGCTGGCTGAAGCAGGGCTTGAAGCCTGGCCAGATCACGGTTGTGGACCCCATGCCATCCGGGCGCATGCGGGATCTGGCGCAGCAGGGCCTGCGCCTCGCGACTTCCGCCGGTGAAATCGGCACAATCGATGTCATCGTGCTCGCGATCAAGCCGCAGATGCTGGATAGCGCCGCAGCACTGTTACGAAGTGTGGTGACGCCGGACACACTGTTGATCTCGGTGCTGGCGGGCAAGACCATCGCCAACCTGCGCGAGCGCGCACCGGCTGCGCGCGCCATCGTGCGCGCCATGCCAAACACACCAGCCGCAGTCGGGCGCGGCATCACGGGTTGTGCGGCATCTGATGAAACAACCGATGCGCAGAAGGTATCCGCCACCGATCTGCTGACATCCATCGGCCGCGTGGAATGGCTGGAGCATGAAGACCTGATCGATTCTGTCACGGCACTGTCTGGCTCCGGCCCGGCCTATGTTTTCCATCTCGTGGAAGCCATGGCTGCGGCTGGCGAGAAGGCGGGACTGCCCGCTGATCTCGCCATGCGTCTCGCGCGCGCCACGGTGGAGGGTGCGGGCGAGTTGCTCTACCGCGAGCCCGAGACATCCGCTGCGGTGCTGCGCCAGAATGTAACGTCACCGGCAGGTACTACGGCGGCGGCGCTTGAAGTGCTGATGGCGGAAGATGGATTGACCACGCTGATGATCGAGGCCGTGGCAGCGGCGAAGCGGCGGGCTGGCGAGCTGTCGGGCTGATCCCCTCAACGAAAACGGCGGGCTTTCGCCCGCCGCTTCCGATCTATGGAAAGTCTTGCCTCGCCTCAGTTCGGCGGCGCATAGCCCTGCAACTGGGCCCAGACGTACCAATTCTCGACCACCGTGCCCGTGAGCAGGATGCCGATACCGCCTGTGATCGGCGTCAGTACCGCGAACCACCAGGCCCAGCGATGGATCGATTCCATGGAGGCATTGAAGCCCATGGTCCAGCGCCAGAAGAGGGCAGCACGCTCGGAAGCCGTACCACGGTCCACGATCTGCTCGATCTCGCGCTCACCGCCGTAACGGCTCACTGCGAGGATCGTTGCCGCATGCATGGCGAACAGCAAGGCCGAGCCATACAGGAAGGCAATCGAGAAAGCGTGGAACGGGTTGTAGAACAGGTTCCCGTATTTCAGCGAAAAGTTGTTCGTCCAGTCGAGGTGCGGGAAAATGCCGTAAGGCACCATCTCGCTCCAGTTACCCATCAGCAGAGGCCGGAAGAAATTCAGGCAGAACATCAGCCATATCGCCGCCAGAAAGGCCCAGGACACATGGGTTCCCATGCCCAGTGCCTTGGCCCTGGAATATGTCCGTCCCCACCACAGCAGTACCGAGAGCCCGAAGAAGAGGCTGGCGATCATGTACCAACCACCTTCCCGGAGCGGCGGGAAGCCGAGGCCATATTTCTCATCCGGTGGATCGAGCGACAGGTAGAACAGCTTCCGCACGAATTGCACGGGATCGTAGTTCACCTGCAGCCAGAAGTTCAGGCCGATGATGTTGAAGGCGATCAGCCCACACGCAATCGACAGGACGCCGAAGACACCCAGATAGAACGGGCCAACCTGTGCGTCGCCTATCTTGCCGAACCAGTAGTTATGGCTCGGCTTGCTGCGCCCATACATGCCATGCTCTTTGCGGGCAGGGCCCAGATCATCAGGTCCGTGAATCTGAACCCGCGTGAAGATGTTTTGATATTCGAGACCAAATGCCATGGTCGCCTCCTCACTTCGCCCAGAAGGGTGCGTTCAGATACCAGTTCCACCAGTCAACCCAGGCGCCTTCCCAGAGCGGACCGCTGATCACGATGCAGACTGCGCTCCAGAAGCCTGCCGACAGGGCCAGGAAGAGGCCAAGGCGGTGGATGCCGAGCGTGCCGATGGAGTAGCCGATGAGATCGCGGAAATAGGCGTTCTCATGCTCTGGTGTCTTGACGGCCTGTCCCTTGGCTGGATTGACAGCGGAGAGAACAAGACCGCCATGCAGCGCCAGCGCCAATGTCGTTGTGAAGAAGAACGTCACCGCGATCATATGCGCCGGGTTATAGTGGAAGTTGCCGTAGGTGTAGCCGGTGGTCGAGACCCAGTCGAGATGGGTCCAGATACCGTACGGGAAGCCATAGCCCCATGCGCCCATCAGGATCGGGCGCACAACCACGAGGGTGGCATAGGCTCCAACCGCAACAAAGAAAGCCGCAGGAACATGATACCCCATGCCCAGCTTGTTGCAGATCTCGACCTCCCGCAGTGCCCAGGATGTGAATGTGGCGAGAGCAGCGAATGTTACGAGTTGCCAGATACCCCCTTCTTGCAAAGGAGCAAAAGCCAGACCGTACTTGATATCCGGCGGATTGACGCTGATCCGCATCGGGTTCCAGACATTCTGCAGTGACGCGTCGAACAGGATCAATCCGATCCCCACCACCGCGAAGAAGATGGCGGATACACCGAAGAATCCGACATAGAACGGACCAACCCAGAAATCGAACAGGTCACCGCCGATGAGTGTTCCGCCTCGGACGCGGTATTTTTTTTCAAAGCTCAACATGGACATGGGCCGACCCTCCATACGTCGCGGACCATCAGCGAAAATTTAAATGAGCTGTGAACGCATCAAAAGAGTGCACCGGTCCAAGACCGGAGCCGCAAGAGTACGGAGCAGCTGACAGCAGCTCCATCGATGGGTTCACATCCCGCTGGATTTGCCCGGGGTCGCGGACGATCCGCCCGCGACCCCAAGCATGGTTGTCACGAAGCGATCAGGCGGTCGTCTTGAAGACGATCGGCAGACCTGCGGTCACGGGACCGGTTTTCATGATTTCGGCCTTGGGACGAAACGCGCGGGGACCTTCGATCCAGTTGAACCTGTCCGTGGAGAGCAGGATGAAGTGGATGAGGATCGCCAGCGAGAAGAGGAACACGTCCAGGGCAATCAGCGCACGACGGGGATCGAAAATGAGCCAGATCTTATGCATGGTCTATCTCCTTAACCGATCAGCGTTGTGAGGGCCTGGATGCTCTCCAGCGAAGAGTAACCCTTGAGGCCTGGGAACCACGGACGCCAGTTCCACACCAGGAAGTGTGCAACAACAGCAACCGCAGTGAACATAATGTAGCCCTGGATCATGTACTTATGAACCTCCTGGGCCTCAGCGTCCGTCAGCCCCGTGAGGGACTCTTTATTGTCAGCCATGACCTGACACTCCTTTTATTGTCGGCCCGAAAGCCGCTACCGCGCCCATCCCGCGCGGCGGGGATCACCGGATCAAGGCCTGAGCCTCTCCCCGACTGCTCCGTGACGCTTCTTGCGAAGCGGTACGGAAATTTCTCCCCCTCTCCGCATTACCCCAGGAATGCGGATGGTATCGTGGCCTCGGCCGTCTCGCGGGCTTCCGTGAAGACAGACCTTGACCGTGTGGACACGACCGAATTGAAGCTGGAGCGGCGAAGCCCCAGCCGCGATGCGATCGCGACCGCTAGGAACAACGGGTAGGTGAGCGCCACCAGGAGCCGCATCTCGATACGTTCGAGATTGCTGCCTCCCCTGCGGCGGTGCGAAACCCGTGTCCCCGGTTTCGCGGAACCACCCGCTTCAGCCAAACGTCCTGAGCTGGACATATCTGCATAGGTCATCGACGTTCTCCCTCTTGGCCAAACTGTATGGGGGCGATGTGCGCCATGGCGTCAGCCTCCCCCGCTCGCGCCGAGCACGCTTTGCGCCCTCGACACGCTTGAAACTGTCACTTCACCGGTTCCACCGGCCCGCGCATCCTTCTCGGCAGCATCGCGCAGCCGCTTGGCGGCGGAGATGCGGACCAGCACAGGATGATTCTCGACCACGCGGTCGAGCATGGCTTTCGCCTCGTCACTCCAGGGCAGCTCCTCATGGAGCCGCGACGGCGTGGGATCGATGGCATCCATGTGGGTGCCGATGGGCAGGATGTTGAACAGCGCATCAAAGAGCGCGTTGCAGACCTCCTGCACGATATAGACAGCGCCCGAGTAGCCCATGAACGGCGTGCCGGTGTGGCGGCGGATAATCGCGCC
>CAXTUM010000014.1:0-14464 GCA_964247205.1 uncultured Beijerinckiaceae bacterium | reverse complement strand
GAGGCGGCGGATACGCTGGAAGATGTGCGCCGGCGCGATCTCAAGCGTCTCGAGATGCAGTTCGACAGCGAGGACATCAAATCCGGCTCGCATCTCACCCACAAGCAGGCGGTGCGCCAGGCTGTGAAGCCCACGCCGCTGGATGAACCCACCAAACCTTCGCGCGGGCTGACGCCCGAGACGCAAGAGGTGCTCGACCAGGCCGCGAAAGCCGCCGAGAAAGTGAACTGATGCCCGATACCGTAGCGTCCTCCGAGGCGAGTGTGTCGTCCTCCGAGGCGCAGATTGCGTCCGCCGAACAGGCTGTGCCCAAAAAGCCGGATGCCGTGTTCACGCAGGGCTCCACCATGGGGCATGTCGTGCGCATGACGGTGACGGGCTCCATCGGGCTGATGGCGATTTTCGTCGTGGATTTCCTCAGCCTGCTCTATGTCTCTTGGCTGAAGCAGGAGGTGCTGACGGCAGCGGTGGGCTATGCCTCCGTGGTGCTGTTCTTCATGACCTCGGTGAATATCGGCTTCATGATTGCTGCCGCTGCATTGACCGCGCGGCGGCTGGGCATGGGTGACAGGCAGGGCGCGCGGGGGATCGCGGGATCGTCCATGGGCTGGATGCTGGTGACATCGGCCGTACTGGTCGCAATCATGGTCCCGTTCCTGAAGCCCATTCTGGGTCTGCTGGGAGCCAATGGACCCGTTGCCGATATTGCCCACAGCTACCTGCTGATCACCCTGCCATCCAACCTGCTGATGGCCCTTGGCATGGGCTATTCCGGCATCTTGCGCGCCGTGGGGGATGCCAACCGCTCGATGTATGTGACGCTCGCCGGCGGCATCGTCACGGCCATCGTTGACCCGATCCTGATCTTCGGGCTGGGCCTCGGCATCCACGGCGCCGCAATCTGCGTGGTGATCTCGCGCATCGTTTTTGCGCTCGTGGGCTGGCATGGCGCGGTGAAGGTTCATGGTATGGTGGCCATGCCGTCAACCGCCCTGATGATGACGGATGGCAAGGCGATCTCGGGGATTGCGGGACCGGCGATCCTCACCAACATCGCCACGCCCTTCGCCACGGCCGTGGTGGCGCGCATCGTCTCGGATTACGGCCCTTGGGCGATTGCGGCCAATGCCGTGATCGACCGCATCATTCCGATTTCCTTCGGCGCATTGTTTGCGCTTTCGGGCGCTGTGGGGCCGATCATGGCGCAGAACTGGGGTGCGGGCATGTTCCACCGCATGCGGGCAGCGATGCGTGACAGTTTCATCTTCGCGGCGATCTACGTTCTGGCGAGCTGGGTGATCCTCGTCCTGTGCCGCCACTGGATCGTGGATATCTTTCAGCTCAAGGGGCCCGCGGCGGAGGGCGTGATCTTCTTCTGCTGGATCAGCGGCCCGATGTGGTTCTTCATCGGCCTGCTGTTCACGGCCAATGCGGCGTTCAATAATCTCGGCTTCCCGCTCTATTCGACAGCGCTCAACTGGGGCCGCGCCACCGTTGGCACCATCCCGTTCGCCTGGGGCGGCGCGCAGCTCTATGGCTATGAAGGCGCGCTGGGCGGAATGGCGCTGGGTTCGGTACTGTTTGGCGTGGTGGGCGCCCTGATCGCAATCCGCGTGGTTGGCCAGCTGGAGCAGAAGCAGCGTCATGTGCCGAAGCCTGCGGCCACGCCAGTTGCGAAAGCCGACGGCGCGGCCTAACCTTGCCTCAACGCAGGGAGGATCGCGTCATGAACAATCTGATCGAGATGATGATGCAGGCGCAGGGCGGCAACGCCATGCAGAACATGGCACGGCAGTTCGGTTTGCAGCCGGAGCAGGCGCAAAGCGCGGTGGAATCACTGCTTCCGGCCTTTCAGGTTGGCATGCAGAACCAGGCGGACAGCATCGACGGCCTGCAGAAGATGATCCAGATGTTCGGCGGCGGGCAGCACGCGGACAATTTCGATGCCGACGGTGACGGCATTCCTGACAACGCTGTCCAGCAAGGCAACGATGTTCTGGGCCAGCTTTTCGGAGGCAAGGAGGTCTCCCGCGCCGTCGCGGCCCATGCGGAAGCCACCAGCGGTGTCAGCGCCGCCATCCTGAAGCAGATGATGCCGGTGATCGCCAGCATGCTGATGGGCGGCATGTTCAAGGGCGCGACGAACAACGGCCTTGGCGGCCTGATGGGCCAGGCCATGCAGGGCGGCCTGGGCAACATGATGGGCCAGATGATGGGCGGAGGGCAGCCTCAACAGCAGGCGCAGAATCCGATGGGCGGCCTGATGAACGGCATGCTGGGCAACCTGTTCGGCGGCTTGCTGGGCGGCGCAAAGCCCGCGCCACCGCCGCCGCAGGACCCGATGATGGCGGGCCTCGACATGCTCAAGGGCATGTTCCAGACGGGGCAGAACGTGCAGCAGACGCAGATGGACGGATTGCAGCAGATCTTCCAGCAGTTCGGCGGGCGACGGTAGCAAAAACGCTTGTCATAACATTCGTTATAACGTAATAACTCTGGTTATTACGGAGAGTGTCATGAACAAGCGGACGGAACCACCGAAGGATCAGGACTTCACAACCCTCAAGGTCGTGCAGATCGGTAATTCGCTGGGCGTCGTGCTGCCGCGCGATGTGCTGGACGAACTCAATGTGGAGAAGGGCGACAAGCTCTTCATCACACGCTCGCCCGAGGGCTATCGTTTCACGCGCAATGATCCGGAATTCGAGCGCCGCATGGGGCTTGCCCGCGAGATCATGCGGCGGCGGCACAATGTGCTGCGCGAGCTCGCGAAATAGCGGGTGTAATCATGGCAGAGTATCGCTGGCTGGACCGCGAGATTATTCTCGCGATCCACGAGGAGCAACTGGCGCAGCATGGCGGCGGCGTGGGAATTCGCGACGAGGGCCTGATCGATTCAGCCCTCGGACGACCGCAGAATATCGCGGTCTACAATCCGGAGGCTGATCTGTGTGATCTGGCGGCGGCCTACGCCTATGGCATAGCCAAGAACCATCCGTTCATCGACGGCAACAAACGCACGGCCTATGTGGCGATGGAACTGTTCCTGATCGAGCACGGCATGATTCTGATTGCGGAGGATGGCGACGCCGTGGTGACGTTTCTGGGGCTGGCGGCTGGCGACATCAGTGAAGAGAAGCTGGCCGCATGGATCAGGGGGAATGTGGAGGGGATCAGCGACTGATCTTTTCCTTCTCCCTTGGCAGACAGGGAAAAGCTCGCACCAAAACCCCCGCATCCTTCCGGACCGGAGTTTCAGGGTCAGTCAGCAATCGCCGGGATGGCTCCATCTTCCGGTTGAGCGGATGGATGGAGTGAGAGTGGGATAGATGCTCGACTGGGGATGGAAACCACCCCGGCGAAGCGGACAGGAACCGCCTCTCCTGCCAAAAGAGAAACAGCCCGCCGGTATCACCCCGGCCTCCGGCTCGCGCGCCGCCTTTGCCCGGGGTGACAATGCGGGCTTTAATAGGAATTTAGTCTCTTGTCAAGATTGGCTGATCTGACCCTGATCATTGGGCTCCAGAAAGAACGGCGAACGCGGGTTTGCCACCAGCCACCAGAGCAGCGCATAACCACCGATCATCGCGCCATAATTCAGCGGATCAAGCGCATAGGACCCGCCATTCGCCAGGACCGTATCTGTGAACTGGATCAGCGACGTGTCGCTCTCGTATCCAGGCTTGGCCTGAATGAGCAGAAAAGCCGCAATATTGTTGGCAAAATGCAGTCCCCATGCTGCGTCCAGCGCACCGGTGCGCCTGACCAGCCACTGGGCGAACAGGGCGAAGAGAAAGATCGACAGCAGCGACGGAACGGGATCGAGCGCCACATCCGGATTCCAGATGTGGATCAGCGCGAAGACCGCGCTCCAGAACAGGGCGACCAGCATGGGCCGCGGCACGATCGCAGCCCATGAATGAAAGAGATAGCCCCGGAAGAACAGTTCCTCGCCGAAGGTCTGGATCGCGATCAGGGCAACCACCGCCGCGAGGAAGAGCGGGTTCTGGAAGGCACCTGATCTGAAAACGATGTCCTCGGCGTAGAATTGCAGGGTGAGCACGAGGGAGACGGCCTGCAGCACGGCCAATGCTGCGACCATGCGCCAGAAACGCTGCCAGCGGAATGTCCCTGCGAGGATGATAAAATCCGTCAGCCGTCGCTGCTGTATCGCTGCCGCCAGTCCAACCATCACCAGGCCGCCCACGCCGATCATCAGGAAGTTCAGGATGGAATAGGGATTGCCCACCATCGGACCGGCGTTGTCGCCCATCGCTGCCAGAACCTGGGCTTTTTCATCCTCGCTGCCTGCTAAATCCCGCAGAGTGAACCAGACCGTCAGGCTCAGCGCGACAAACATCACAAGGGCAGCAACAAGCGCCAGGACGGCCCAGACAGGCTTCCAGCGCCCGCGACGCCAGCCGAGCAGGCGCTCGTCACGCGCGGCGAAGAGCCGCCACCAATCGAGAACATTCACCCCATCGCCTCCAGTTCAGCAAATATTTATCGAACGAGGCTCTACCATTACCGTATGGATAGCCGAGGCTCAGAAAGCCTCCAAATCGGGTGCTCGCGCAAGAAACAAGCCTCCGTACCAGTGGAGTTGGTCCTCTCGACAAACTCTCCGGTCAACCGCAGGAAATGAAGTTGCCCCTTGCGGTCTGTGAATGCCATGCCCGTACAGCATGGCGGAGACATGCCAATTTTTGACTCCGTCGAACGCGAGATTTCAATGGGGCCGTCAAGTCCGTGTTTTTTACGCATTTCAGACAAAGCGCTAGCTGCATATCCATACTCGCTTGCGAGGCATAGAACATTCCAATCTCCGTCATTTACGGAGGAGAAATCAATTGTAAAATCAGCAGACACTCTTTTCTCTCCGATGATCAACAGAGGCTTAAATACGGCTGCATCACGATGTTCATCATCACGCCACACCCACCGTTCCTTATCATCAAGATAGATAATCACTAAAACACAGCCTGGAAGCAGAAGGAGAAAACTTAAAATGATGACCTTTATCGCACTCACCCCATCGCCTCCAGCTCGATGATCATCCCCTCGATCATCGAGAGTCCGATCTGCCAGAACGCGGGGTCCTTCGCGTCCAGTCCGAAGGGCCTGAGCAATTCGCCATAGGGTTTCGCGCCGCCCGCTTTCAGCAGGTCGAAATAATGCTCCACAAAGCCGGGATGGGCCTTCTCGTAGACGCCGTAGAGCGAGTTCACGAGGCAATCGCCAAAGGCATAGGCGTAGACGTAGAACGGCGAATGGATGAAATGCGGGATATAGGCCCAGAAGGTCTCGTAGCCCGGATGGAACCTGATGGCGGGGCCAAGGCTTTCGCCTTGCACGCTCATCCAGAGTTCGCCCAGCTGCTCCGACGTCAGTTCGCCCTCCTTGCGGGCCTCATGCACCTTGCGCTCGAACGAGTAGAAGGCGATCTGGCGCACCACGGTGTTGATCATGTCCTCCACCTTGGAGGCGAGCATCGCCTTCTTCTGCTTCGGATCGGTGATTGCTGCCAGCAGCTTGCGGAAGGTCAGCATCTCGCCGAAGACGGATGCCGTTTCAGCCAGCGTCAGCGGCGTCGGAGCCATCAGCGCACCTTGCGGAGCGGCGAGCACCTGATGCACGCCGTGGCCGAGCTCATGCGCCAGCGTCATCACATCGCGCGGCTTGCCCTGATAGTTGAGCAGCACATAGGGATGCGCGGACGGCACGGTGGGATGCGCGAAAGCGCCGGGTGATTTGCCAGGCCGGGTCGGCGCGTCGATCCAGCCTTCGTCGAAGAACCGCTTCGCGATGCCGGACATTTCAGGCGAGAATCCCGCATACGCCGTCAGCACCATGTCCTTGGCTTCGGTCCAGGGAATGGCGCGCTGCTCCACCTTCGGCAGCGGCGCATTGCGGTCCCAGTGGTTCAACTGCTCCACGCCGAACCATTTGGCTTTCAGCTTGTAATAGCGGTGCGACAGACGCGGATAGGCCGCGCGCACGGCGGAGACCATGGCTTCCACCACCTCTGGCTCGACGCGGTTTGAGAGATGGCGGCTTTCGGAAATATCCTTGAATCCGCGCCAGCGGTCGGCGATTTCCTTGTCCTTGGCCAGCACGTTGGTGATGAGCGTGAACAACCGGATGTTGTCGCCGAAGGTCTTGGCCAGCGCTTCCGCACCCTTGCGGCGCTGCTGGCCATCGGTGTCCTGCAACAGGTTGAGCGTCGGCTCCAGCGGGATCTTCTCGCCGTCAACCTCGAAACGCAGGGAGGCGATGGTTTCATCGAACAGGCGGTTCCAGGCACCGCGGCCCACCACGGACTTTTCGTGGAACAGCTGCTCCAGCTTGTCGTCGAGCTGATAGGGCTTCTCCTTGCGGATATCCTCGAGCCAGGGCGCGTAATGCGCGAGCGGCGGCTGCGCCATCACCTTGTTGATCAGCGCGTCATCGATGCGGTTCAGTTCCAGCGTAAAGAACAGCAGATCGGACGACGCGGTTGTGATCTTCTCCTGCGCATCGCCATAGAACTTGCCGCGCGCGGCATCGGTCGTGTCCCCGGCATAGACGAGACCGGCATAGGACATGATGCGGCCCATGAGGTCTTCCAGCGCCTCGAAGCGCTGGATCGCAGCGTGCATGGTCTTCGCGGCTGTTTTGCTGCGCAGGATGGTTTCGAGCTTGCCGCGATAATCTGCCGCGAACTTGGCCGAATCCGTGGCGGAACGCGCGAGATCAGCGGCAAATTCGCGCGAATCCATCGCTGGATAGAGATGCTCCAGATGCCATTCCGGCATCTCGCCGAGATCCGCGTCTTTTGCTGCTGCCTGTTTCGCCATCGATGTCTCCCGTATTGCACTGAGGACATAGGCGGAGCGGCTCTTGCGTTCAACTCGCGAGATGCCTCTTCACAATTTTGTCGCGGCGCGCTTAGATAGGGACGTTAAGCGGATTCGTCGGCTTGATGTATGGATGGTTTGTGGTTCGGTCTGATCCGGCGCGCGTTCATCTCCGGGTTGGAGCCACCTGAGTGCGGGAGGCTTCGTTCATTTGACAATTCATGTCGCTCCGCCCGTTTTACGGGAAACCTCTCCGGAAGGCTGTCCGGCGCTCGTATTGAACGCCGATTACCGGCCCCTGAGCTATTATCCGCTATCGCTGTGGAGCTGGCAGGACACGCTGAAAGCTGTGTTTCTGGACCGCGTCAACATCGTCTCGGAATATGAAACCGTGGTGCACAGCCCGACGGCGGAATTCCGCTTGCCCTCGGTTGTCTCGCTCAAGACCTATGTGCAGCCGTCGCGCCACCCGGCTTTCACGCGGTTCAACGTGTTTCTGCGCGACAAGTTCAGCTGCCAGTATTGCGGCGACAGGGATGAACTGACCTTCGACCACGTGGTTCCCCGCTCCAAGGGTGGCCTCACATCGTGGGAGAATGTGGTTGCGGCGTGCTCCTGCTGCAATCTCGCCAAGGGCGACAAGATGCCCGCCGTGGCCAAGATGTATCCCCGCCAGAAGCCGTTTTCACCCACGGTGAACGATCTGCACCGGAATGGCAGGCTGTTCCCGCCGAACTATCTGCACAACAGCTGGATGGATTACCTGTACTGGGATACCGAACTGGAGACGTGAGGGCTTCCCCGCCAGCCCCGGATCGCGATCGTCGCCATCAAAAACGACACCAGCGCATTCCATCCTGCCAGGCTCAGGCCCAGAATACGGAACGGGGCTTCCGTGCAGCTCACGAGGCGCGTGTTGTTCATGGCGGTGAGCAGATCGCCGACATTCTGCGGGCCGAGGCCGATCTTGCCGCCGCAATCCGATGGCCCCTGCCACCAGTTCCATTCGACACCGGCATGATGGACACCGAGCGCCACGGAAACCATGAAGATCGCGGCCAGCATGGCGAAAGCGGGCCTTGCCGCCAGCCGCAGCTTCAGCGGCCCCGCGACGAACCAGGCGAAAGCCGCCAGCGGCACGCCGAAATAATAGGGCCAGCGCTGCAGCAGGCAGAGTTTGCAGGGGATATAGCCCATGCCGTACTCGGAAAACCACGCGCCGCCGATGGTGGCTGCCGAGAGCCCGAAAAGCACGGCAGCCCGCCTGTCCGGGGATGTGGCCGCATAGTCAAACAGCAGTCTGAGCGAGGGAATCTTCACAGAATAGCTTTCACCAGAAAAAACCCGCCGACGATGGAGACGAGCACGACACCCATGATCAGCCCGCCATGCTTGTCCATCATGGCTTTGATGGGGCCGCCGAAATGCGTGAGCAGCGCCGCCACTCCGAAGAACCGCGCGCCGCGTGTGATGATGGACAGCACGATAAACCAGAACAGGTCATAGCCCGCGATGCCGCTGGCGATAGTGACGAACTTGTAGGGGATCGGCGTGAGGCCCTTGATGAGGATCAGCAGCGCGCCGTATTCACGGTAAAGCGCCAGCAGGCTGTCGATCTTGTCCTTGCCGCCGTAGAGCGCAATCAGCCACTGGCCGATGGTGTCCCAGAAGTACACGCCGATTGCATAACCCGCGAGACCGCCGATGACGGACATGGCGGTGCAGATTGCAGCGTATTGGTAGGCCTTCTTCGGCTGCGCCAGCACCATGGGGGCGAGCACCACATCGGGCGGGATGGGGAAGAACGAGCTTTCGGCGAAGGAGACAGCGCCCAGCGCATAGGGCGCGGAAGGGCGGGCGGCGAGGGACAGGGTCCAGTCGTAAAGGCGCTTGAACATAAGGGCGACATAAGCTGATTTGCTTTAACTTTCCATGTTTCAGTTGCGTTTTGTAGAGGTGTGGCGGCATAGCCCCTGATATGACTGAAACCTTCACCATCACCCCGGAAACCGCCGGCGAGCGGCTGGACAAGACGCTGGCGAAGCTCGCGCCTGATCTGTCTCGCACGCGCATCCAGGCCATCGCCGAGGATGGTCATATCTCCGTCAACGGCAAACCCGAGGACACCATGTCGCGCAAGCTGGCGGCAGGCGATGTCATCGGGCTGATCCGGCCTGAAGCAATCGACCCGATCCCTCGCGGCGAGGCAATCCCGCTGACCGTGGTCCATGAGGACGACGACCTGATCGTCATCGACAAACCGGCGGGCCTCGTGGTGCATCCCGCAGGTGGTCACGAGACAGGCACGCTGGTCAACGCGCTGATTGCGCATTGCGGCGAGACGCTGTCGGGAATCGGCGGCGTCAAACGGCCCGGCATCGTGCACCGGCTGGACAAGGACACATCAGGCCTGCTGGTCGTGGCCAAGAACGACCGGACGCATCAGGCGCTGTCGGCCCAGTTCGCCGATCACGGGCGCACCGGCCCGCTGGAACGGGCCTATATCGCGCTGGTCTGGGGCAAGCCCAACCGGCACAACGGCGAAATCCGCACGCAGATCGACCGCAGCCCCGTGGCGCGCGAGAAGATGGCGGTCGCCCCGGAAGGCAAGGGCCGCACGGCGATCACGCATTTCGAGGTGGAAGAAACCTTCGAGGGCATCGACGGCAGGCCGCTGGTGAGCCGCGTGACCTGTCGGCTGGAAACAGGCCGAACCCACCAGATCCGCGTGCACATGACCTCCATCGGCCATCCTTTGCTGGGCGATGATCTCTACGGCGGCGGCTTCAAGACCAAGGCGAACCATCTGTCGCCCGGGGCGCAGACCGCGCTGAAGGCGCTGGGGCGGCAGGCGCTCCATGCAGCGGTGCTGGGATTCGAGCATCCCGGCACGGGCGAGGTGATGCGGTTCGAGAGTGCGTTGCCGGCGGATATGGCCGGGTTGCTGGGGGTTCTGGGACAGGATTAGGCCGTGAACTCAGACAATCACCTTGCGGTAGAGATGCCAGGTCGCATGACCGAGGACCGGCAAAACAACGAGAAGTCCGAGAAAGAACGGCGTGGCTGCCAGGATCAGCAGAATGGCAACGATCGCGCCCCAGACGAGCATAACCGGCAGGTTCATCATGACGCCCTTGATCGACAGGATGATGGCCGTGATGAAGTCCTGCTCGTGGACCAGAAGATGCGGGAACGAGAAGATGGAAATCGCGAAGGCGACGCAGGCAAATCCGGCGCCGACCAATGTTCCCGTCAGAAGGAAGGTGATGGCGGAAGATCCGAACATCACGTCGATGCCCATGGTGATCGGATTGACTGGCTTGAGCCCGAAGTTCAGCGCATACATCAGCAAGGCCACACGAACCCAGAACAAGAGAAGCACCATCAGCGTGAATCCCAGCATCATGATCTGACGGGTAGACTGACGGCGGATGGCGCCGAGCACAATCGGAAATGACAGCGGCAGGCCAGCCTCGAGCCGACGGCTGACTTCATACAGTCCCACTGCGGCAAAAGGCCCGATCAGCGCAAAGCCCATGATGAGGGGTAGAACCATCACATACTGCCCGAGATACCAGGCAAGACTGATCAGGGCGGAGCCGCCAAGCGCGTAGAACAGGCCGAAGAAAAGTCCGTATGCGGGCGCCGCCGCAAAATCCGCGAGGCCCGCCCTGAGGCTGCTCAGGAGGTCCGCAACCTCGATGGGACGGACTGCCGCAGCCGGAGGCATTGTCGGCAGGCTGCCAGACCGGGACTCAGCGTTCATGATTCCTGTCCTTTCGATTGTTGTCCGGCAAATCATCATCAGAAATTGCACGCCATCCCGCGCCCTGCAGATCCTCGAACTGCCTTGCCCGCAGCGACCAGACGAAACCGGCCAGCCCGATGGCCCCGAGGAACAGCGCAAGCGGCAGCAGATAGACGAGGACATTCATGCGCCGGATCCCCTCGCGCCCTGTGCCCGCAGCGCGTTCAGCGTGACGATCACGGAAGAGCCGGACATCGCGAGAGCTGCCACAAGCGGTGTCGCGTAGCCGGCAATCGCGAGCGGCACGGCGACGGCGTTGTAGATCACGGCAAGCCACAGGTTCTGGACCATCAGGCCTTTGGCGCGCCGCGAGACAGACACAGCGGCCAGAACGGGTGCGAGTCTTGAGCCAAGAAAAACGGCATCCGCCGCTGCCTGCGTCAGATGAACTGCGGTGACAGGCGAAATGGAAGCATGCGCCGCCATCAATGCCGGAGCATCGTTAAGCCCATCCCCAACCATCAGCACCTTGCGGCCCTGCGCCTTGAGCGCCTCTATACGGCGTATCTTTTCCGCCGGTGTCAGCCCGGAAGAATAAACCGTGATCCCCAGGGCATGGGCTGCCTCGGCGACTGGCGCCTCACGGTCGCCGGACAGAATCTCGACATCCAGCCCGAGCGCCATCAGGCGCTGAACTGTTTCCACCGCGTCCGGGCGCAATGACTGCTGGATGGCGAACACGACGACCCGATCACCGACCCGGAAAGCCATCAGAGAAGCTTCGGGATACCGGGCGGCGACAGCTGCCGTGGCAGCCTCCGCGCTGCAATGAGCTGGCCTGCCAAGGAAAAGCGCCGTCCCGTCAACAATCGCTCTCACTCCAAGCCCAGGCTCCTCCAGGGTTTCCAGGGGCATCGCCGCACCGCTCGCCTCGACGATTGCCCGGGACAGCGGATGACGGCTCGTAAGCGCCAACCTGCCGGCAAGCTCCAGATCAGAGCGTGTGATATCAGCCGCGTTGGCAATCTGCGGCGCAGGCATTGTCAGCGTGCCTGTCTTGTCGAAAATCACGGTATCGATTTCTGCGAAACGCTCGAGAGCGTTCCCCTGGTTGAGCAAGACGGACCGGCGGAACAAGGCGCCCGCAGCCACGACCTGCACGGCGGGAACGGCCAGTCCCAGGGCGCAGGGACACGTGATGATCAGCACGGTTATGGCGATCAGCAATGACTGCTGCCACGCCAGGCCAGAGATCATCCAGCCGGCAAAGGTCAGCAACGCGGCGGCATGGACCAGCGGGGCATACAGACGCGCCGCGCGGTCGGCGAGCAGAAGGTGATGCGACTTGCCGGCCGTCGCCTTCTCAAGCAGATGGTTGACCTCATCCAGCAGGGTTCCCGACGACGCCTTCGAAACAAGAACCTTCAGCGTGCCCGAGATGTTCAATGTGCCTGCATAGACCATCGCGCCTTCCGAGATGGGCAGGTAATCCGTCTCGCCCGTGATCAGGCTCTGGTCGATCTCCGACCTGCCTGAGACGATCCTGCCATCGACGGAGACGCGTTCGCCGGGCCGCACCAGCACCAGATCTCCCGCAGCAACCGCCGCGATGGGAACCTCGCGCACTTCCTTGCCGGAAATGAACTTGACCGCAGTTTCCGCCTTGAGCGCGGCAAGATTGCCTGCGACGGCGCGGGTCTTGTGGCGCATGGCCTGATCCAGATAGCGGCCGACGAGCAGAAAAAATATCAGCATCACGGCGCTGTCAAAATAGGCGTGCTCGCCATGATTCATCGTCTCGGCCACCGACATGCCAAGCGCCAGCAGGATGCCCAGGGTGATCGGAACATCCATGTTGACGTGGCGCGCCTTGAGCGCGCGAATGGCGCTTTCAAAGAACGGCTGCCCCGCGTAAGCCGCTGCCGGAAGCGCTATCAGCGCAGAAAGCCAGTGAAAAAAATCACGGGTTTCCGGATTGATGTCGCTGGCGTTTCCCGACCAGACAGAAACCGACAGCAGCATGATGTTCATGGCGGCGAAGGCTGCGACCCCGAGATAGCGCAAAAGACGCTTCTCCTCGTTGGCTTCCCTGGTTTCGGCTTGCTTCGCAACGAACGGGTAGGCGCGAAAGCCCAGAGCCGCGACTGCGGCAATGACAAGCTCGGGTGTCGCGGTTCCCTCCTGCCATGCCACATTGAGGCGTTGACTGGAAAAATTCACGCGAGCCGAAATGACCCCGCGCACCTTCATGACGCTGGTTTCCACCGACGCCATGCATCCAGCGCAACGCATGCCTTCTACAGCCAGTTCCAGAGAAGCGACGTTGCCCGTCTCATGACGCACAAAGACCGAGAGGTCGCGGAAGACAGAAGGTATGGCGGCGCTCATGGCCTGGCTTCCGTCAGAGCCAGCCGGTTACGGGAGGCAAACACGCGTTCACCGTTCCGGTCGGCCTCAACCACCAGTGTCCATGCTCCGGCCTGAACATCGGAGAGGTCCACGGAGTAGACACCGGGACGGCGTTCGATCAGCGCCGCTGAATGATCGGCCCGCGTCAAAGCCGGATGAGCCAGACGTGCTGTCATGGCGAGGCCGGTCACCGGGCTTCCGTCAGGCTCCGTCAGGCTGATGCTGACAGGCGCCTGCCGGTTCTTCAGCTGTACAGTGATGTCGGCTTTCCAGCCCCGCCCTGTCTGCAGCCGCATGGCATCAATCTCGCGGTTCATGGCCTGACTGGCAACGTAGCCATTCTTCACATCGAGACCGGGCATGGTCCTTATCGCCAGCGTCATCATCACGGCGTTCACGACGGCGATCACACCGAAGAAGGCGATGAAGGTGATCAGGACAAAGCGACCTGTTATCGGGCGCGCTTTCCTGGCCGACAGCACCTGTTCCCCGGTTGATTCAAAAGGCATGATGAACACTCCGCAGCAGGACATGGGAAACGGCTCCTTCATGGCGCAAAGAAGTTCTCCTTTGCCGAGACATTCTCGCCCGCAAACAGATCAGACGCCTTGATCGAGATCAGTGTCGACTTCTCGCTGATGATTCCGCGCGGCATCGTGACGAGCACACGGACTTCACGGGTCTGGTCAGGTCCGACCTCGACCACGGGACGCCAGTCGGCCGTTGCAGCGACACCGACGGCCTCGATCTGCATTCCCGGCGGGCCATCTGCAGTGAGAGCAAAAGGCCGGGACTCCGGCCGCTTGTTGGCGATGCGGATGGTGTAGGCGTTGCGGATGCTGCCGTCCCGCAGCATGACGAACATCGGGTTGCGCTCATGCAGGACGCTGATCGAGGCCGTGGCGCGCGTCGCAAGCTGGAAGATCATCGCCCCGCCGACAACAACGATCAGTACCGCATAGAGGATCGTCCGCGGCCGGATCAGCCGATAGACCGGCGGATTGCCCAAGGAGCGGGCCTTGATGTTGTCATCGGTGTCGTAACCGATCAGGCCCGCCGGACGCCCGACCTTGCCCATGACGGAATCGCAGGCGTCGATGCACAAGCCACACTGGATGCAGCCGAGCTGCGCGCCATCACGGATGTCGACGCCCGTCGGACAGACTGCGACACACTGGAAGCAATCGATGCAATCGCCGGTTTTTTCACCGGCCAGTTCCTGCTTTTTCGCTTCCTTGACCGACATGCGCGGTTCGCCGCGATCATAGCGATAGGCCACGTTGAGCGCATGCTCGTCCGTGAGAGCCGCCTGGATGCGAGGCCAGGGGCACATGTAAAGGCAGACCTGCTCGCGCAGATGGCCGGCAAGAACGTAGGTCGTGAATGTGAGGATGCCGATCCAAAGATAGGCGGTGAAGGGGGCCGTTCCCGTCGCCAGTTGATACACCAGCGTCGGCGCATCGCTGAAATA
>CAXTUM010000013.1:0-14502 GCA_964247205.1 uncultured Beijerinckiaceae bacterium | reverse complement strand
GAAGCGGGCCGGCCGGGAGCCCGGCGAGTTGAAGGTGCTCCAGAAGCCGTATGCGATTGCCGACCTCGCCCATGCCCTGCACGAGGCTTTCGAGAGCAAATGAAGTCCCCCTGATTCAGGCCTGATCCGATTCAGACCTGCCTGACCTCGCAGGCGAAAATATACCCAACGCCGCGAACGGTCTTGAGCAGACGCGGATTCTCGGGATCGGCTTCGATTTTCCGGCGCAGCCTCGACACCAGCGCATCAATGGAGCGGTCAAACGGTGTCCAGTCATGGCCTTTGAGGAGGTCCATGATGGTGTCGCGGGAGTGAACCCGTTGCGGGCGGCGTGCGAGAATCTCCAGCAGGTTGAACTCGGCCGTCGTCAGTGCGAGGGCCGCCTTGTTCGTTGATATAACTTCTCGTCTGCCGAGATCCATGGTCCAGTCCTCGAAAGCCAGCCGTTCGGATCTGGGATTTGAAACGGCCTGGTTCGTTTCAGCGGGTCCCTTGCGGCGCAGGACGGCGCGGACCCGGGCCACGACCTCGCGTGGATGGAACGGCTTGGCGATATAGTCATCCGCGCCAAGCTCCAACCCGACGACACGGTCAATCGTGTCTCCCTTGCCCGTGATCATGACGATGGGAATATCGTGATGACTGCGGATGTCTCTGGCGAGATTCAGGCCATTTTCACCGCCGAGCATCAGGTCGAGCGTCACCAGGTCGATATGCCCTGCGGACAACAGGGAGTGCATGGCGGCGCTGTTGGCCGCTTCGCTCACCCGGAAGCCTTCCGGCTCAAGACAATCGCGCAGGAGTTCACGGACAGCAGGATCGTCGTCAACCACAAGAATATGCTGCGAATCCGGGTTGGTCATGAGCTGTTCAACGCGTCCAAAACTCCCCCTGTTACGCATCGTTACAGAATGCGACAGGAATATGCAAAGCCGTCGCATGCCTGTGCTGGTCTGGGTGTCCTTTGATCTCCGTCAACCGACGCAAATCCACAGGAGCCCACGGCCATGTTCGACACACTCGCCCTGCACGCCCCACTCCAGAATGCGATCCAGCTTCGCGCCGACGGTTTTTCGCGAGCACAATTTTTCGCAACCCATTGCCCGCACCAGCCCGGTCTGCGGAAAGTGGCTGCCAACGAAACGCTCTGGTGCGAGGGCGAGGAGCGCTCGCATATCTTCATCGTGCGTTCGGGCGCCATCTGCTTCTCGCGCATGCTGCCGGATGGGCGGCGCATTGTCCTGGGCTTTGCATATCCCGGTGACATCATCGGCCTCGGCTCGGATTTCCACTTTTGCGACGCCCAGACAGTGCAGGCAACCAGGCTGGAGGTGATCGCTGCCGCCTCTTTCAAGCGCGCTGTCGTTGAAGATCCAGGCCTTGGCAGGCAGGCGGCGGCGGCAGTAAACCAGGCGCTCAGTGCAGCCTATCAGCATGTCGTGGTGATTTCGAAACTGTCAGCCAATGAGCGGCTCGCCAGCTTCCTGATGGCGCTTTCCGACCGCAACGCAAGGCATGGCCTGAGCCCGCTGAGCATCTTGCTGCCGATGCGCCGGATCGACATTGCCGACTATCTCGGCCTGACGATCGAAACCGTGAGCCGGACTTTCACGATCTTCCGGAACACAGGTCTGATTGCGATGGATCAAGCCAATATCATTGTCTTCAAGGATACTGGAAAGCTGCGCACCCTCGCTTCCGGTGAGGGTAAGGACATCTGACTTCCGCCATCGGAGGACGCCATTGGAGACGGGGACAGACCGACGTTTTTTCAGGATTGTCATCGGGTGCTACAGCCATCGTGAAGGGCATTGGTCGGCCAGGGATGAACTGCGGACCAATGGCATCAAGGATCACCAGATGTGCTCGCTGGGGTCCCGCCGTGCGCTGATGGCCAATGCGGATGAACCCCTGCCTGATCCTTCGGTTGAAGCGGGAGAAAACGGACAAATCCGTTATTCTCTGCGTCGGATCAGCGAGCTGGAATTCCACGTATCCGCAGTCACGCTCTTTGATCGCCTCTGGCCCATGCCTCACAATAATGAAGGCAGCTTGACGCGCTGGATGACGCCCGGCCAGTCCGGCATTATCTGGCGCAAGCTCCGCGAGGATTGTCCGCTATTGATGGTGAGCGCCGATTCGGCGCAGCAGCAACTCCAGAGCGTGCAGGTTCAGTTCCGGCATGGCCCAACGGTCGTTCAGGCATTCAACTTCGCGGTCTGAACTGCCGAGGCGGCGATCATCACTCCAGCGGAGGTTCCCTGTGGGCACCTGTCGGCTCCATACCCTGTTTCACCCCCGGTCCATTGCCGTGGTCGGCGCCAGCGACAAGGCTGATTCCATCGGCGGGGTGGTGGTCCGGAAGCTGATCGAAGGCGGCTACAGGGGCAGGATCACCCCTGTCAATCCGAAGTACGGGATTGTCAGCGGGCTGACGTGTTATCCTGCCCTTGGGCAGTCTCTTGCACGATCAGAACAACCGCACGACCTCGTTGTCATCGCGACACCTGCTGCATCGGTGCGGGGGCTTGTTGCCGAGGCGGCGTCACTGGGATGCAAGACAGCCATCATCCTCTCTGCGGGTGTGGGCCAGGGTCCAGGATCAATGGGGGAATCGATTCTGACGACAGCACGATCAGCAGGCCTGCGTCTGATTGGTCCGAACTGCCTTGGTGTACTCTCTCCAGCCGCGGGAATGAATGCCAGCTTTGCCTCAAGGCTGCCTCCCGCGGGAGCTCTGGCCCTCGTCTCGCAATCCGGCGCCATTGCTGCGGGCATCGTGGAATGGGCTGACAAAAACAGGGTTGGCTTCTCTGGCATTGTCTCTTTGGGCGAAGCCATCGATGTCGATTTTGCGGATTGTCTCGACCATTTCGCGGAGGACCGCAACACGCGGGCCATACTGCTGTATATCGAGTCGATCAGGGATGCGCGACGGTTCATGTCGACCGCGCGACGAGCTGCGCGCATCAAACCGGTGATTGTCCTGAAAGCCGGGCGGCATGCCGAGGGCGCCAGGGCCGCAGCGACGCACACGGGCGCATTGGCAGGCTCGGACGCTGTCTATGACGCCGCGCTCCAGCGGGCTGGATGCGTCAGGATCAAGGATCTCGACGACCTTTTCCGCGCCGCCCAAGTGGTTGCCGCCCAAGCCTCGTTTCCGGGAGATCGCATCGCGATCCTGACCAACGGAGGCGGGCTCGGGGTGCTGGCCGTCGACCGATTGATGGATCTTTCCGGCAAACTTGCCCAGCTGCAGCCCCACACCCTCGAAGCGCTGGATGCCGTCCTGCCGCCGACGTGGTCACGTTCCAATCCCGTCGATATCATTGGAGACGCGACGCCAGAGCGGTACGCCAAGGCTCTTGCGTGTCTTGTGGATGACGAGGGGTGCGATGCTGTGCTGGTCATGAACTGTCCAACAGGGATCAGCTCTTCGGCCGATGCGGCGGCGGCGGTTATTGAGACGGCCAGAGCCATGAGCAGCGAGGGCCGCAGGACCATCCCGGTCTTTGCCTGCTGGCTCGGCATGGAAGATGATCAGCACATGCGTTTTCGCGACGCAGGCATCGCCTGTTTTGGCACCGAGGCCGAAGCAGTGGCGGGCATCATGCTTCTGGTCAGAGACCGTCGGCAACGCGAATCGCTCACCCAGGCGATACCTCCGCTTCCGACCGCCATCATGCCGGATCGAACGGTTGCAGCTGATGTGATCCGCCGCGTTGCAGAGCAAGGCAGAACATGGCTGTCACCCATCGAAGTATCGGCTCTTCTTGCAGCTTACGGCATATCTGCAACACCAGTGGTTCAGGCGTCCGATCCAGATGGTGCGGCAATTGCTGCGGAGCAATTTCTCGCCGCTGGCGGGGCCTGTGCGGTGAAACTGCTGTCCCCGGACATCACCCACAAATCGGATGTCGACGGGGTGCGTCTTAACCTCGCCAGCGCCGGCGCGGTCAGGACAGCCGCTGCGGATATCATCGAACGGGCAAAGCGTCTGCGGCCTGAGGCACGAATCGACGGGGTCACTGTCCAGCCCATGATCATAAGGCCCAAAGCGCGGGAGCTGATCGCAGGCATTGCAGTGGACCCAACCTTCGGTCCGGTCATCCTGTTCGGCCACGGCGGAACGGCGGTCGAGGTGATCAATGACAAAGCGCTGTCGCTCCTGCCGCTGAACATTGTCCAGGCTCATGAGCTGATCGCAAGGACGCGCGTCAGCCGTCTCCTCAAGGGCTATCGCAACGTGCCATCCGCTGATGCCGAGGCGATCGCGGAAACTCTTGTCCGCCTGTCACGTCTGGTTGAGGATATTCCGGAGATTAAAGGGCTCGATCTGAACCCGCTCCTGGCTGATGAAAGCGGTGTCATTGCAGTCGATGCGCGCGTCGAGATCGATCCGTCCCTGTTTGGTCAAACAGCAATGGCGCTCAAGGCGCGGTTTTCCATCAGGCCCTATCCCAGGGAGCTTGAGAACGCCATCCAGATGCCGGACGGCCGGAAACTGTTCATCCGCCCCCTCCGCCCGGATGACGAGGCGGCCCTTTCGGACATGCTGAAACAGGTCACACAAGATGACATCCGGCTACGCTTCTTCAATCCCAGGAAGACCATGGACCGTGCCCTCATCGCACGGCTGACCCAGCTCGACTACGGCCGCGACATGGCGCTCGTCGTCATTCGCCCGGAGGACAATGCCATTTTGGGGGTGGCCCGCCTCATGGGTGATGCCGACGGAGGCAATGGCGAGTATGCAATTCTGGTGAGATCCGACCAACAGAACGAAGGATTGGGGACAGAGCTGATGCGTCATCTGCTCGCTTTTGCCTCCGCAGAAGGATATGGCCGTATCCACGGATCCGTTTTGAACGAAAACCGGAAAATGCTGGAATTCTGCAAGATTATGGGTTTCTCGCTCAAGCAAGGCGCCGAAGCCGGCATCATGCACACAGAACTGGAATTGACGGACCGGCAGATATAAGAGGCGGCCCCAAGCGGCGGCCGCCCCTTTTCTCACTCACTACGTCCCTTATCCGATCGAGATGCGGTCCACGACGGCCGTCACTCCAGGCGCCGCCCAGGCCGTCCGCTCCGCGAGCTCACGCTCGTACCAGGCCTTGACCTTGCCATCGAGCGTCACACGGCCCTCATCGACGGATACCTTGATGCTGGTGGACTCGATTTCAGCGCTGCGCTTCAGGGCCTTCTCGATCCGTGACTTAACGTCGGTGGCCTGCACCCTTGGCTTCATCGTGATTGCGTTGGTGATGCCGGTGACGCCGGAAAGCCGCTTGACGGCATTTTCGGCATCCGTGCGCTGATACCACCAGTCCACCTGGCCGGTCAGGGCCACCCAGCCAGCCTGGACCCGGATCTGGATGCGGTCCTTCGGCAAGGTGGTATTCCAGGCGATGACATCCAGAGCGCGTTTCGCGATCTGGTCGTCCGCCGTCTTCTTGTCACTGGGATAGCGCACCTCGACTTCCTGGGCGACGCCGCGCACGCCGTCCACGCGCTTGGCCGCCCTCTCAGCCGCGATCTTCTCGGCATAGCTGCCGACATGGCCCGTGAGCGTGATAACTCCGTCCTCGGCTACAACGCCGATATGCGCCGCATTCACGCTTGGATCCCATTCGAGTTCATCCAGAACGGCCTGATGCAATGATCTGTCACCCATGACATTCTCCTTTGTGTTGCGCAGTTCACCGCCCGCCCAACGGCGCTGCTGCCGCACTATGGGGGAGCAGAAGGCCGCCTGCCCTGATCCTGATCAACCAAATGGCATGGGAAGCGGGTATTCTGGCTGCAGGTTTCAAGAAGAGACATCATGCGGACCATGATCGCAGGCCTCGTCTATTTCGGAATTGTCTTCGGCGCAGGCTTCGTTTTCGGCGTCTTCCGGGAGATGGTGTTGACGCCAGTCTATGGCAGGGCGACGGCCGTGATGCTTGAGGCCCCCTTCATGATTGCGGCCATTGTTGCAGGCGCCTGGATTGCCGTGCATCGCACATCGCCCGGCCAGAACAGGCTGTCGCTCGCCATGATCGGGATCATCGGCATCCTGCTTGTGCAGATTGCTGATTTCGGTGTCGGCCTTGGCTTGCGGGGCATGAACTTTCAGGACCAGCTGGGCTATCTGAAGACCACGGCGGGCCAGATCTATGTTGGCCTTCTGGTGATCTTCGTCCTCATGCCGTTGATCATCGGACGATTCACGCGCTTCAGGCAGAATGGTGAAGGAGCGCTGACAGCGGTCTCACTTCTGCCGCCAGCCGATCAGCCGTAAGGCCGATCCCAAACCTGGCCCCGAGAAACCCATGCAGCCAGACAGCCGCTGCAGCTGCCTCGAAGGCTGGCATGCCGCAGGCGAGATGAGCGCCGATCAGACCGGAGAGCACATCGCCCGAACCGGCTGTGGCGAGCTCCGGCCCCGCATTCGTGTTGATGGCAGCCCGGCCATCCGGTGCCGAGATCACGGTATCGACCCCTTTGAAGACGATCACGGCCCTGGCAAGGCGCGCCGCCGCCCTTGCCTGTTCGACTTTCGACGTCTGGATGATTGCCGGAAGCGCTGCAAAACCGGCATCCGTCGCAAAAACCGGAGCAAACAGCCTGGCGAACTCTCCGGCATGGGGCGTCATGACGCAGCGATGTGGCTCTCCGCCTGCTTCACGGAAAGATTCGATGTGTCCAGCAAGGCTTGAAAGGGCATCCGCATCGAGCACAAGCGGCAGGGATATCCGCCGGGCCGACAGAATCCGCGCCAGAGTCGGCGCGCCGACACCAGCGGCCGGGCCGATGACGGCCGAGCCAAACCGGGCCTGTCCGAGGAGTTCGGCAAACGCTTCCGGCGTTGCCGCTTCACGCAGCATGACCGCGGTGACATGCGCGGCATGAACGCGAAGCGCGTCCCTGTCACCGGTGATCGTGACAGCTCCCGCGCCATTGTTCAGCGCAGCTGCCGCGGAAAGGCGTGATGCGCCGGTCTGAAGCTCCGGACCGCTGACGACGAGGCAATGCCCCCGCATGTACTTGTGGACGTCGCATGACGGCGCAGGCATCAGACTCCGCCAGAGAGCCGGCGTGTTCAGGAAGAGCTGCGGAACAATCGCCTGTGCAGCATGGCCCGTTTTCAGCCCGATATCCGCGACAGTCACATCCCCGCACAGGCCGCGCCCCGGCCAGAGCAGATGTCCGGGCTTCATCCGGAAGAAGGTGACAGTTCGATGCGCCTGAACGCACAGGCCGACGGGGTGCCCGGCATCTCCATTCAGGCCGGACGGGACATCGATTGCAAGGACCGATGCGCCCGAATGCTGCAGGCGGGACAGTGCGTCAGCCTCCTCTCCAGCTATGGGCCTGGACAATCCAGCGCCATAAAGCGCATCAATAACGACGTCACCTGGTTGCGGCCTGAAAGCTGACAGGGGCTGGATCGGATTTTTCCATCGTGATGCAGCGCGGGCCGCAGCGCCCTCCCTAGGCTGCGTATTCGCAAAGACCTCAACCCCGTATCCGCGGCCGGAAAGCACGGCAACAGCCGCATAACCGTCACCGCCGTTGTTCCCGGGACCGCAAAGGACCATGATCGGTGCATGAACCGGGAAATCTCCAGCAACGGCATCAGCGACCGCGCGGCCCGCAGCCAGCATCAGCCGGTCAATGCTGATGCCATCCCGGACTGCGGCCTGATCAACCGCAGCCATCTCGGCTGTGCCGAGGATTTCCTCGGGCGCTTCTTTCGGCGGCTGAACATGAAGGAGCATGAACTTCTTTCTGGCGCATGCGCCCGGCCGATGCCAGCCCCTGCGTGCCGGATCAGGTCAGAAACGGACATAAATCATGCCGCGCCGCGCGGATCTTGATTCGGATCTGACCGCGTCGTTCATCGCCCTTTCAATCTCCGCATGTGGGCCAGCAGATTTTCGATCTCACGCGGGGTCAGCGTGAATTCCGGCATCGTGTTGTGACCTGTGACAATGCCCTCCGCGAAACCCTCCTCAAGATCCTCAAGCTTGTACTTGCGGGCGACGACGCGAAACGGCGGCGCTTTGCCATTGGGGCTGACGCCTGTTCCGCCGACCGCATGACAGCGGCTGCAGTTCTCGGCTGCGAAAACCTCGCCCGCTCGCGGATCAGCGGCGCGGCTGCTGGCCGACGAGGCAATGAGAAGACCGATGACGGCAAGGACAATCACCGCGCCGATCAGAAAGCGATGACGCGTCATGCAGGCCTCACAGCCACAATTCTGTAGGTTTCCATGTCTCCATCAGGATCCTTGATGGAAACGTACTCGCCCGGTTTGATGACGTGGCCACCGAATTTGAACCCGGACTCGTCATCAGCATGTGTTGACTGGTCATAGTCGAAACCCCATGTGGCGCCTTTGTCTCCGCCCGCGCGGTGCACCAGGGTGCCGCGGCGGATCGGTTCATCGCCCCAGAACCGGTGAACGACGCACGCGGCCTTCTTGTCCTTCCAGCTTTTTGCGTCAATGTGACCGAGGCTGTCGAGTGGCGCCACGAACTCGTAGCCGTGACGTATGGACCCCTCCGGAAAGGCTTTTGTCCGGGCCAGGTTCAACGTGATCTTCATGAGACTGGATTGCGGCATGGTCGGTGTGTCCTTGTGCCGGGAGAAGATGCCCCGGCGGGCGCTTGATGCCTTGATCTTCCTCAACGCGGTGACGCCGCGCCGGTGCAATATGGCGCCACCGCAGCAAAGAGGAGAAACAAGATGACCCCGAATGTTGGAACGGTTGACCGCATTGTCCGCATCGTCCTGGGCCTGATGCTGATCGCATTCGCGCTCGGCTACATATACCCCGGCACTGGCTGGAACTGGGCCGGGTGGTTTGGCGCCGTGCCGCTGCTGACGGCAGTATTCGGCTACTGCCCGGCCTACTCACTTTTCGGCATCACGACCTGCAGCGCACAGCACAGCTAACTTGAGCCCGCAGCACGTGATCGAGCTCGGCAATGAGGCCGGAGCATGACTGCTTCGGCCTCATTGTTCGAGAAAGCACGGGTAATTCTGGATATGCTCGATCTGTGTCGGTGGTCAGCGCGCGCGATACTGGGCCATGTATTCGCGGCAATACTCCGCGGAAAGCTTGTGCAGGAGCCAGGCCCTTCGTGTCATATGTGCTACGCTGATCACACCGTCAGGCGGAGCCGTGTAATCTCGCGGATGATATCCTTGAACACGGCATCGATCTGGCTGGCGCTGTCCACTTCCTTGTACATCGAGGCGTTGGTGGCGCAGTTCGTGAGAAGCGCCCGGTTGCCTTCCAGGACGCGGATCGTGAAGACTTTCACGTCAGGGATCGGATTGCCCCGGGAGTCACGGCGAGTGGATTTAGCCTTGATGTCGTCGCACATGGCTTTGGTCTTGTCGTCGATCAGGGTCTGATCGTTCGTGCTGCGGCTGCGGGTGTTCTTGCCGTCGGTCAGGATGACGAGGTATTTGTCGATATCGGGCGTGCCGAAGGCGACCCCGCCTCCAACTGGCCCCGTGGGCGAAAGTGCCGCCAGACCAAACCGGGCACCGATCGTGACATTGGTCCAGCCGTCCGCGCTCATGCGGTCCGTTGTGCGGCGCAGGGCATTCCAGTTGTCGGTGAGGGGCTGGACCGGTTCCAGTGACTCCCGCTCGCATTTCACGGCCGGATGAAGTGACTCGGGGCGCGCGATGTCGGAGCGGCGGTCGTTGGTGTCAAAGCCCGTGCCGCGGTCAACAAGGCACCCTGTCCAGTCACGTTCAAAGGCCATCTTGTCCCGGCGGATATCATCGAAGGTGCGATCCAGTGCATTCTCCTTGAACGCCAGCCAGCTTGGCTGGGTTGGCTTGCGCAGACCAGACGGATTGATCTTCACTTCGGTCGTATAGGGGACGAGCGCAATCTTGATCATGCCGCTGCCTGCCGGGGCAGCCTTTTCTGCCGCATCAATCAGATTGCGGGTGGCTTTCTTCAGCTCCGCCATCTTGCCGAAGTCATTCATCGAACCTGTGTTGTCGAGCGCCAGCGCCAGCTCCACCTTGCGCTGGCCGATGGCGGCTTCGGCGCTGGATGCGACATTGGTGGAGTTGTAGCCGAAGAGTTTCATGAAACTGTTCGGGAGAACGCCTGCAGCCGTTACAACAACGGCCTTGTTTGTGCGGCGGATGTCAATCGGCAGCACGGCGAGGTCATGGCGCTGTTGCAGGACGGCCTTGAAATGCGCTTCCGCCTCGGTTCGCAGTTGAGCATCGGTCAGCAGCGGCGAGGTCTTGGCAACGGCCAGAACGGTTGAATCGAGAGCGCTCTGCAATTGCGAGCGCGCATCGGAGGCGCGGCTGTAGTCAATTGCGGCACCTGTCGTTGCCATGATGGGCAGCAGTGCCAGCCCGAACAACATGGCGACGTTGCCGTCCCGGTTCTGGACGAACTGTGCCGTCTTGTGACGAAGGGATGTGCTGATCTGGCGCAGAATGGTCATGGGCGTGTCTCCTTGCGGGAGATATCGCAAGGGGCATGCCGACGATCACGAAAGGGGCGCTCAGGACGGGACGGCTGTTACCGTCCAGGCCTTGTTCTTCTGCCGCTCGAGCTTGGCAAATATCTCGAGGACGCGAGCGGCCTGTCCCTGAGAGCCGGAGGCTGGATGCGATGGCTGGTTTTCCGCAGCGAGCGGACCGACCGCGTCCACTAGGAACTGGACTTCTTCCAGCACAGGGTGATTCTTGCCGCTTGATGCCGCACCGGACAAGAGCGCCTCGGCAAGCAGACGCAGCTTGCGGCGGCCCGAGACAAAGGCGCGCTGACTGACCGAATCGCAGGCGTTGCGCACCACCTCAGCGCCGATGTCGGAGTAGACAAGGCGCGCGGCATGAATGGCGGGACGGCAATCTGATGGCAGAAGCGCAATGCCGTCTTTCGAGCGGTCGTAGAGCATCGCGGCTTCTGCAAGCAACCGCTGGATGACAGTTGCGAGCTTCTCGTTGAAATGGGGCTTCGCCAGCCACGCTTCGGGATCGAGCCCTGCTTCGCGCATCCAGTCCTCTGGGAGATAGAGGCGGCCGTTGCGGGCGTCCTCGCCCACATCGCGCGCGATGTTGGTGAGTTGCATGGCGACGCCCAGATCGCAGGCGCGGGCGAGCGTGGCGGGTGCGCGCTCACCCATCAGCAGCGTCATCATCACGCCCACCGTGCCTGCGACGCGGGCGGCATAGGCCCGGACGTCGGAGATGGTCTGATAACGGCGGCCCTTTGAGTCCCAGACGAACCCGTCGATCAGCGCATCAAGATGGGCGCGGGGCAGGGCAAAACCACTGATTACGGCGGCTAGCGACCGGTCCACCGGATCATCCGCCGGAGCGCCCGCATAGATCGCATCAAGCCGGTGATTGAGGCCCGTTATGGCGCTCGCCGGATCATCCGTCAGATCAACCGCATCATCCGCGACACGGCAGAACGCATAGAGCGCAGTCGCGGGCTCGCGCACGGGACGCGGCAGCAGCAGCGACGCCGCGAAGAAGGATTTGGAGCCGTTGCGCAACAGGAGGCGGCACGCCGCGAGATCCTGCGGGTTCAACTGGAAACTCATGCAAACACTTTCGGATCAGGCACCATCTCATCAGCTATGCGGGCCGAGGTGAGCACGCCGGGTATGCCTGCGCCGGGATGGGTTCCCGCGCCGACCATGAACAGATTTTCCAGCCAGTGCGATTTGTTCTGCGGGCGGAAGTAAGCACTCTGGCTGAGGATCGGCTCCATGCCGAAGCCAGCGCCCCAGGGCGACAGGAACCGCGATTTGAAATCGAGCGGTGTCATCACCTTGGAGGTGACGATCTCGTCCTTCAGGCCGGGCAGCAGCGTTTCGCTCAGCCGCGCTTCGACAGCCTGCCGGTAAGGCTCGGCCTGTGTCATCCAGTCCACATCCGCGGCCAGATGCGGCACGGGTGACAGCACATAGAAGGCATCGCAGCCTGGCGGTGCCAGTGAGGGATCAGTCGCGGTGGGACGGTAAAGATAGAGGCTGAAATCCTTGGCCAGCTTCTTTTTCTGGAAGATATCCTGCAACAGGCCGACATAGCGCGGTCCCAGCACGATGTTGTGGTGGTGCACATCCTCGTAGCGGCGCTTGGTGCCGAAATACCAGATGAAGATGCCGCAGGAGAACGAGGCCTTCTTCAGCCGGAGGCTCATCAGCGGGTTGCGGACGCTTTCCGGCAGCAGGTTGTTGTAGGTCCAGGCGGCATCGGCATTGCAGGCCACGAGATGCGCGGGAATTTCCTCGCCGGTGCCCAGCTTGACCCCGGTGGCGCGCTTGCCGTCCGTCAATATCCGGTCAACGCGGGTGTTGTAGAATATTTGCCCGCCCTGGCTCTCGAGCAGGCGCACCATGCCCTGCACCAGCGCGCCGGTGCCGCCCATCGAAAAATGCACGCCCCAGTGCCGTTCGAGATGCGCCACGAGGCCGTAGACAGCGCTGGCCTTCAGCGGGTTGCCGCCGATGAAAAGCGGGTGAAACGAGAGGGCGATGCGGATGCGCTCGTCCTTCACGAAGCGCGACACCATGCCGTGGATCGAGCGCAAACCGCCGAGCATGACGATTTCCGGCACAGCCTTCGCCATGTCCCAGAGCGTGTTGAACGGCTGGTTGCCCAGCTTCTCGAAGCCGATGTTGAAGGTGCGCTCGGAGAGCTTCATGAAGCGCTCGTAGCCCGCCACATCGCCGGGTGAAAGCCGCTGGATTTCGGCGCGCATCTCGTCGGCATTGCCCGAGCAGCGCATCACCGAGCCGTCATTGAAGCGGATCTGGTAGAACGGCTTCATGGGGATGAGCGGCACATCATCCTGCAGCTTGCGCCCGCAGAGCGCCCAGAGCTCTTCCAGCAGATAGGGCGCGGTGACGATGGTCGGTCCGGCATCGAACGAGAAGCCGTCCTGCCGGTAGACATTGGCGCGGCCGCCCGCCTGCTCAAGGTTCTCGAAGACCGAAACCTGGTAGCCCTTCACTGCCAACCGGATTGCCATGGCGAGACCGCCGAAACCGGCGCCGATGACAGCGGCATGCGGGCGCTTGCTGTCAATGGGGAGAGGGAACCGAAGTGGCGCTGTCATGTCCGGGTTCCTTCCATGATCGTCTTGGTATCCTGCAAAGGTTTGGCCTTCTGTGTGGCGAGCTTCCGGCTCATTGTTTTTTCCGGCGGAGCCAGCTCGTATTCTTCGGATATGGAGCAGATCAGGTCTGCGACCAGTGCGGCATTTTCCTCATGCGCGAGATGACCGAGGCCCGGCAGGTTGACGAGGCGCGCGCCGTGCAACCGGCTCTTCACCTCTTGTGACTGCGATGGCTTTACCATCTCGTCTCTCAGTCCTGCGACAAGAACCAGCGGTGTCCTGAGACGCGGCAAGTCGCGCTGGAGTGTATGCAGATCCCAGTTCGCCATCATGCCGAGCGCAGCGCTTATATGCGCGCCATTGCCTGCGAGACGGCGGTAGAGAGCAACACCTTCAGCATCCAGCTTTGATCCCGTCTGCTTGAGGATATCGTCGATGACGCGCGGATCGCGGGCGCGCCAGGCGAACATCGATGTCATCAGCGGCAATGTGGCGAACAGGCGTGCAACAGGAGCAAAAAATTGCCCCGCGACACCGCCGAAGGGCATCAGGGCCCCGTTGAGGCTGATGATGCTCTGTGGCGCGATCTGGCTGTCGAGTGCCATGCGGATGAGGATCGCGGCCCCGGCGGAATGACCGGCCGCATGAACCGGCTCTAGTTTCAACTCGTTCAGAAGCGCTCTGATGGAGCGCGCCATGCCGTTGATCGACAGACCGCTGGTGCCGGGATCACCCGTGAAGCCGTGGCCGGGCAAATCCGGCGCGATGACGGTAAAGTGCCGGGATAGCAGCGGCAGCAGACCGCGCCAGGAATGGGTGGAGGCGCCGGTGCCGTGCAGCAGCAGCATCACAGGTCCCTTGCCCGCGACCTGCACATGGAAACGCAGGCCGTTCGCCGTCACCAGGCGGCTTGCCTCCCGGTTGGGCCAGTCCTTGCCGTCGCGGTCGAAATCAAGTCGGCCTGTCATGACCGTCCTCCGGGTTCGCGGGCATTGGCGTGGGCGCGCACGGCGTCGGACAGGATAGCGGCATTCACGATGGGGAGCGGCAGGTAGATTGCCCCCATGCTCACGGCGATGCTGCGGGCCTTGGGTTCCGGACGGGGTGAATTGTCGACCAGAATGGTCTTGAAGTTATGCGATCTCAGCATGATCGCTGCCTGCTCGGCCTCGGCCTGCGCCCGCTCGCGGCCACCCATGCCGTCGCGCGCCACATTGGCACGTCCATCCGTGATGAAGACCAGCGTCGGCGTCCGGCCCTTGCGTCGCACCTCATCCGCCAGCCTTTCTGCTGCGACGAGCGCAGCGGCAAGCGGCGTGCCGCCACCACCGGGAAGCGCTGCAAGCGACTTCTTTGCGCGCGCCAGCGAGCGGGTTGCAGGGAGCAGAATGTCCGCG
>CAXTUM010000012.1:0-14522 GCA_964247205.1 uncultured Beijerinckiaceae bacterium | reverse complement strand
GGCAGCATGGCTTCCAGCGTCAGCAGGACAAGGCCAGCGCCAAGCCAGAACCAGTAGGAGGACAGCAGGCTCATCGCATCAGCCCTTCATGTTGCCCCAGGGACCGGAAGGCGGATGCACGATGACAGAACCATCCTGTCCATCCTCGAAACTGATCTTCGGGTCTGCCGCCTGCGTCCTCGGGCGCGCTGCACCACGCGGAACGGGCGGCGGCTCCGCAGATTGCGCCGTTGCAGACTTGGCGATCTCGGCGATGCCAGCCAGCACGCCGCCCAGGCCCGCCATTTCGGTCGGCAGCAGCAGCACCTTCTGGTTGGGACTGCGTGCGAGATTGTCGAGCGCTTTCACGTATTTCTCGGCCACGAGATAGTTGATCGCACCCATGCTGCCCTTGGCGATGGCCTCCGAGACCATGCGGGTGGCCTCCGCTTCGGCCTGCGCCGAGCGTTCACGGGCCTCGGCATCGCGGAAGGCGGCTTCGCGGCGGCCCTCTGCTTCCAGCACCTGCGAGGCTTTCGAGCCTTCCGACTTCAGGATCGCCGCCTGTTTCATGCCTTCCGCTTCCAGAATGGAGGCGCGGCGGTCGCGCTCGGCCTTCATCTGGCGGGCCATGGCGTCGGCCAGATCGCGCGGCGGCACGATGTCCTTGATCTCGATGCGTGTTGTTTTCATGCCCCAGGGCGAGACGGCAGCGTCCACCACAGCCAGCAGCTTCACGTTGATCTCGTCGCGGTGCGAGAGCAGCTGGTCCAGCTCCATCGAACCCATGACGGTGCGGATGTTGGTCATCACCAGATTCATCAGCGCCTGCTGCAGGTTCGACACCTCGTAGGAGGCGCGCGGCGCATCGAGAATCTGGAAGAACACCACGCCATCCACCGTGACGGCGGCATTGTCCTTGGTGATCACCTCCTGTGTGGGCACATCGATCACCTGCTCCATCATGTTGACCTTGTTGCCCACAGTCTCGATGTAGGGGATCACGAGGCCAAGGCCCGGTGTCAGCGTTCGGTTGTATTTGCGAAAACGCTCCACCGTGAAGTGATAGCCCTGCGGCACCTGCCGGATGCTGGCCATCAAGGTGACCACGACGAACAGGACGAAGACGAGAGCGACGATTGTCGAGCCTGATATCAGCATAACCCCGTTTCCCCCGGACTGTGCAAATCAGCGATGCGGAAAAGAGTCTGTGTGTTATCTCTTCGAGATGCAAGGGGCTCGTCGTGTATCGCTTGATCATGCGTTCAGGCAGCGCAATGCCGACACGGGCAAGCGCGGCGCGACACTTGAAATGGGCATGATTCCTGATCTGGACCTTGTGATCCGCTGAGGCTACAACCCCATCATGTTGCGTCATCCATTCACCCGCCGGAACCTGATCACCGCTCTCGCTGCGCTGTCACTTGCGGCCTGCACCGAGACGGCCAGCGATTTCAACCCCGCTGCGGCTCCTCGCGCTCGCGCTCCGGGCGTTCCCGTGGCTCTGGTCTCGCTCGATGGCGCACCGGAAAGCGTGATCGCGAAGCTCTCCGGCGCCATGGCGCAGCAGGCGGCACGGCGCGACATCACCATTGTCGGCATCGACGGCAAGCCGCGCTATCAGGTGCGCGGCTATCTGGCGGCCAATGCGCTGTCCGATGGCAAGGCCGAGCTTTCCTGGGCGTTCGATATCTTCGATTCGCAGCGCAAGCGGGCAAAGCGTTTCAGCGGGCAGGAACCGCTTTCTTCCGGGCAGGACTGGACGGCGGTCAGCGATCCACAATTGCAGGCCGTGGCTTTCAAGGCGCTGGACGAGATCGCCGAATTTCTTGCGGCAACACCCGAAGCGGTCGCTGCCCGCAGTGGCGGCGCTCCTGCAGCTGCCGCGCGGCGCGCCAGCAGCCTCCTTTCCGCACAGTAATGGCCTGTGAATTGCAGGCCTTATCCCGCCAATAGACCGTCCTCCTGTCCTTGTGGCTGATCCGTGCCGTTGCTAAGGGGTACGGGAAAATCAGGCCGTTGTCCTTGGCCGGATTCGTGCTTGCCTCGGGATATGAAGACGCCATGAAAATTGTCTCCGGCAATTCCAATCGCCCGCTCGCCGAAGCCATCGCCCAGCACATCCGCCAGCCGCTTGCCAAGGCACAGGTCCGGCGCTTCGCGGATATGGAGGTTTTCGTCGAGATTCAGGAGAATGTGCGCGGCGAGGATGTGTTCATCATCCAGCCCACATCGTTTCCTGCCAACGACCACCTGATGGAGCTGCTGATCATCTCGGATGCGCTGCGGCGCTCCTCCGCCCGGCGCATCACGGCCGTTCTTCCCTATTTCGGCTATGCCAGGCAGGACCGGCGCGCATCAGGCCGCACACCCATCTCGGCAAAGCTTGTGGCCAACATGATCACCACGGCGGGTGTTGACCGTGTGCTGACGATTGATCTGCATGCCGGCCAGATCCAGGGCTTCTTCGATATTCCCACGGACAACCTCTACGGCGCGCCGGTCATGGTGCGCGATATCAAGGAGCGGGTGAACACCAGCAACGCCATGGTCGTTTCCCCTGATGTGGGCGGCGTGGTCCGCGCCCGCGCGCTGGCCAAGCGCATCGACGCTCCGCTCGCCATCGTCGACAAGCGCCGCGAACGGGCGGGCGAAAGCGAAGTGATGAACATCATCGGCGATGTCGAGGGCAAATCCTGCATCCTCGTGGATGATATCATCGATTCCGGCGGCACCTTGTGCAACGCCGCCGACGCCCTGATGGCCAAGGGCGCGAAGGATGTCTCGGCCTATATCACCCACGGCGTGCTCTCGGGCGGAGCTGTCTCGCGCATCGCCGGGTCGAAGCTGAAGGAGCTGGTGATCACCGACACGATCCAGCCTTCGGAAGCGGTCAAGGTGGCCAGAAACATCCGGGTGATCTCGGTGGCTGACCTGCTGGGAGAAGCCATCATGCGCACCGCGACGGAAGAGAGTGTGTCGAGTTTGTTTGATTGAGAGGCGGGCGGAACGGCTTTTGCAGCAAGCGCGGCGTCAGAGACCTGACAGGCCTGATGCGGTTCACGACAGGCCGCCAGCTCCTTTATAACTGACCCTCCAGATTGGATCATCGGCAAATCCAGCACTCCGCAAGTTTATTGCGCCGACTACCCTTTTCCGCGTTGTGTATTTTCGCTATCTATGCAGAAATACGGATCAATGCGCCTGCGGAGTCTTGATTAAAATGCGGTTCGCCCTTCTGATGCTGTCATTTGCACAATGTATAATCAGATTGATGCGATATGTGTTCCTGTTCTCTGGGTCATCGGGGAATAGTCAGCGGCACGTGGCGAGAGTGTCTTTGGCAACAGTTCTGTGCCTTGCTTCAACCCGCTCCGCCTGGGCAATTCCCTCACCTGAGCTTCTGATTGGCTCGATTTCATCAATTTCGCAGCTTCTGACGCTGGGCGCCGCCAGTTTCGGCGGAGCTGCTGCTCTTGGCCTGGGCCTCTCGGCGCGCCGTGCCGGGAATGCAAAGTCGGCTCAGCGCATGATCAAGATTGCGGCAGGGTTGCTGGTGGTGATGCTCGCTTCTCTGGCAATGAATGTCTATCAGTATCAGGCCAGTTCGAAGGAGCGGCAGGACCGGCTAGAGGCAACTCTTGTCCGCCCATCGCGTGATCCGGGTGCGCCTGTCGCCGATCCGAACCTGAAGGAACTGAACTTCTCGCAGCAGACCCGTCATCCGCGCGGATTGGGAACACAGGAAACGCAGAAGCTGATCGATGATGCGCTGGCGGGCCGCCGCAGCGACGTCGTCCTGCTGGATGTGCGCGAGAGTGCGGAAGCGGAAATGGGCAGCCTTCCCAATGCGACGATCGTGCGCTGGCCCGACATTGCCAAGGCGAATTTCGATTTCAAAGGCAAGATTCCGGTGATTTTCTGCCACAACGGCAACCGCAGCCACGAGACCTGCGAAGCACTTGCAGCTCAGGGTATCGACTGCCGTTTCATGGTGGGCGGCCTGGAAAAATGGGTGACCGAAGGCCGCAAGATGACGGGTCTCGACAATCGCAACATCGATACGCTTCGCGCCATTCCCGATCACCGGAACTCCCGCACCTTGCTGGACACACCCGAGGTCAAGGAGCTGGTTGCCAAAGAGAACGCCATGTTCGTGGATGTGCGCTACCCCGGCGAGTTCGCCCAGCGCAAATTGCCGGATGCGGTCAACCTGACGATCCGGACGACGCCGACGGATGAACTGAAGGCGAAGGTTCAGGCGCTGCCGAAGCGGCCGATCATCCTGCCCTGCTATGACCGGCGCAGCTGCTTCTTCAGCGAAGTGATGGGCCTCGAACTGACACGCGCCGGGCATGATTATCGCGGCCGCTACACGGTTCCGTGGGAGTATTATGCCGAATCCGCTCGTCCGCCGCATGTGGTGGAATGGCAGCGGCTGAACGAGCAATCCACTTGGTCCCGCGCGGTTGATTATGTCTCCGGCCTGCTGGTCGGCGCGTCGAAGACATTGCCGTTCATGCTGGTGATCATGCTGCTGGCGCTGCTGTCGCGGCTGATTGTCCTGCCGGTTTCGCTCAAGGCCGAGCGTGATCAGGTCGTGGCGAAAGCCATTGATGGCGAGGCCGAAGCGTTCAAGGCGTCGCTGGCGGATGATCCGGTCCGTTTGCAGCGGGCCATGAAGGGGCTCTACGCCAAACACGGCATGACCCCCGGACGCAATCTGCTAGGCCTGCTGTTCCTGCCATTGCTGACTGTTTCCGTTGCCGCTATCGAATTGGCGTCAACCCAGATTGCAGGCGGTTTTCTCTGGCTGAAAAGTGCTGCGGAGCACGATCCTTACTATATCCTGCCGCTCGCCTTCGCGGCGGTGCTGTGTTCCTACCTTGACCTTGTCTTCGGCAAGACGCCCCGGCAGCGGTTGCTGATCTGGGCCGTCGGCATGGTGGTGCTGACCCTGATGACGGCCTATCTCGGCGCGGGCGCGGGCCTCTATGTGCTGACCAGCGGTGTGCTGATCGTGCTGCAGCGGCTCATTGTGACAGCTGAGAAGGGCTGGCTCCCGCGGATGTGGCATGGCCTGTGGAACAAGCCAGTCGTGACGCCGGGCATCGTGCCATTGCAGCAGGCTGATGCGCTCGCGGGTTGCGGAAACAAGGCTTACCGGCTCGCCCTGTTGAAGGCAGCCGGCATTCCGGTGCCCGATGGCGTTGTATTGGATACGGCTTTCCTTGAGCGCTACCGCAAGACACCGCCACAGGCGCAGGCGGCGATGCTGGACGGAGTGTGGCAGCACATTTGTGCGGGCAAGGTCGCCGTGCGCAGTTCAGCCGCCGGTGAAGACGGCGCGGACCACAGCTTTGCAGGTGTTTTCGAGAGCCTTCTGCATATCGGACGGGAGACACTGCCCCAGGCGGTCAATGATGTGCTTGCCTCGTTCGAGAGCGAGCGCGCCGGGGCTTACGGCGTCAATGCCGCAGGGGCCAACATACTGGTCCAGGCCATGGTGAATGCGGATTATGCCGGGGTGTGTTTCACCCGCGCCCCGACATCCGGCGGTCACATGATGGTCGAGATGGTGCGCGGCACGGCGGATGAATTCGTGTCCGGCACCGCGACGCCGGAGACCTTCTCGTTCGGCCGCGCCACTGGCCTGACCGATGACGGGCGCAAGCCAGCCATCGACATGGCGCCGCTGCTTGCAATCGCGCGGCATGCCGAAACGCTGTTCGGACGGCCGCAGGATATCGAATGGACCTGGCGCGCCGGGGCATTCGCCATCGTGCAAAGCCGCGACATCACGACGGCTGCCATCGGCAGTGCGGACGATGTTCTCGCGGAAGATCACCGCAGCCGGTTGCTCACGCGGATCGCCGATGCTCCGGCGGATGAAACGGTGCTGGTTTGCAATGAACTGGCGGAACTGCTGCCGCGTCCCACACCGCTCTCGCTGTCTCTGATGGAATCGCTCTGGGCCGCTGGCGGCAGTGTCGATCTGGCGTGCCGGTCGCTGGGGCTTGAGTACAATGTGACGGAGGATGCGCCGTCCTATCTCGTGCCTGTCTTCGGGCGGCTTTACGTGGACCGCAGGCAGCAGCGCGCCCGTGCGCCGGTTGTCAGCGGCCTGCTGTTCCGCCGTCTGGTGAAGGGCGCGGATCAGGTCGAAAGCAACCTGCGCAGCGGGCTTTTTCCAGAGCTGAACGCGCAATGGGCCACGCTGGCGGCGGTTGATTTCACGCGCATGGAAACATCGGATCTGGTCGCTGCGATCGAGCGGATGCGCCAGCGTTTTGTCACTCAGACCTATGCCGAGGTGGAGGTGATCAATATCCTGGCGAGCCTGTTCGTCGAAAAGGCGCGCGAGGGTCTCGGCAAGGCCGGGATCGATGCAGCGACGGTTCTGTCGATTGGCGGAGAGACACTGGTGTCCGCTGCCCTTGCGAGGGCGGCGGCGGCGCCAGCAGCGGAGCGCTCCGCCATTATCATGGCGGCCATGGGCCACCGCGCGATCTTCGATTACGAATTGCGTGAGCCGCGCTATTCCGAAAATCCCGCTGCTCTGGACCCTGTTCTCGACGGCTGGACCGCGCCTGCGGCAGCGCGTGACCTTCCTGCGGTTGGCTCAAAGCTCCAGAATCTGATCGGCCTCACGCGCCGGTTCCAGGTCCTCAAGGAAGATGCCAAGCACATTGCCCTGAAGGAACTGGCGCTGCTGCGGCGCGCGGTTATGGCGCTGGATCAGCGGCTTGGGCTGAATGGCCTTGCGTTTTCGATGACGTTCAGCGAACTCGTTACCATCCATGATCACCCGTCAACAGCTCTTGTGGAGACGGCCCGTCAGCGTCACGCAGAAGCCGAGGCCTTCATGGATGTGGCCGGTCTTGCATCCAGCCTGACCCCGGCCATGATCGAGACTGCCGATTTGAAGGGCGCAAGCGCAACCGGCTCCGTCGATGGCGTGATCAGGGGCAAACGGGTTTCGGGATCGCGTGTTGTCGAAGGCCGCGCCCGGGTCATTTCCGCGCGCGATGCGGAATCCGGTTCGCCAATCCAGGGCCTGCAACCCGGCACGATCATCGTCTCGCCGATGATTCCACACGCATGGCTGCCGCATTTCAGGGACGTCACGGGACTTGTCTGCGATATCGGGGGCTTCCTGAGCCACACGGCGATCGTCGCGCGTGAATTCGATCTGGCCATGGTCGTGGGGGTGACGCAGTGGCGTTCGATCCCCGATGGAGCGCTCATCCGGATCGAGGCGGATGGATCGGTGCTTGTGCTTGAGGGCAGCGTGTCAACGTTCCCGGTCGCGATGGAGGCGGCGGAGTAGTTCCGTCAGTCTGGAAAGATCGCGGGCTGGACCCGCGCGTGCGCTCTTACTGCTGGTTCAGTTCGGCGGAGGCCATTATTGCCGAATTTGAACGCGCCATGCGGTCCGCATGCTTGCCGGGGGCCAGCATCAGAAACGGGACAACGGCGAGGCTGAGTGCCACAACGACGTTTGTCCATCCGTACCGCGTCAGCATTCCGAACATTCCGGGCTCCTGTTTGTCTTTCTAGCCAGAACGCTAGCAGGGCCCCGTGAAGCTTCTGTGACAGGAATAGACGGCATTTTACCGAATGCTTGTTTCTTGGCGTGTGCGTAGCCCTGAGGCGCGGTCATGGCTGATCGGCAAACCATTTCATGAAAGGCTGCATGCAGCGGTAATCTGCGGGATTTTAACACGGTATTCACCAGAAAATGGGAGGGATAGTGGTTCGGCAAACTTGCTAAAACCAAACAAGGTTCATGCCATGCAATTTTCACAACAGAAACTGATAGCAGCCATCACGATTGCTGTTGCCTCGATGGCTTTTTCAGCAATCCCGGCCGCCGCAGCTGATTCATTGATGATCCAGGGATCGTCAACGGTCAGCGCCCGGCTGCTGACGCCTTTCAAGGACGCAATCGAAGCCAAAAGCGGCCAGAAACTGGATGTCAACGCCAGCAAATCGGCGCCCGGGCTCGTCGCACTGCTCGAGGGCAAGGCGGATATCGCGATGACCTCGGCTCCGCTCGATTCCGAAATGGCGGCGGTGCGCCAGTTGCTGCCATCCGCCGATATCGCGCTGCTGAGCAGCACGGAAGTCGGCAAGACACGCGTTGCTTTTGCGCTCAATGTGAAGAACACGGTCAAAACGGCCACGCTGGATCAGGTCCGCGATATTCTCACGGGAAAACTGACGAACTGGAAAGAACTCGGCGGGCCTGACCTGCCGATCCGCGTTGTCGCGGTAAGACTTGGCGGCGGCTTGCAGACCACGGTTGAAAGCCAGCTTCTCGATGGCAAGCCCGTCGACGGCCCGCATGTCATCAAGGTCAACAATGGCTCGCAGATCATCAAGGTCGTGGAGCAGGAGCCTGGTGCGCTGGGCATTGCACAGCTCGGTCTCGTGACGGAAGCGAAGCTGCCCGAACTCGTGACCAACCGGCAGATCGAACAGCGCTTGTTTCTGGTCTCAAGGTCAAAGCCGTCAGAGCCGGTCCAGAGGGTGATTGCCGCAGCCCAGCAGGTGGCGGCGCAGGAACTGCGTTGAAAGAGGCATTGACCTGAAGCCGCCAAGCAAGACAGCGATTCCATAAAAAGGTTCTGCCGAGATGCCCGGTATAATAAGAAAACTGACGATTTCGACGAAACTCTACGCTGTATTTTTTCTGCTGATTTGCGCCATTCTGGCGCAAAGTGTTTCAGGCATGCTCTTCTCGGAGCGCATGAAAGTTTCTGGCGATTATCTCACCATCAGCTTTTCATCTGTCGATTCTCTGGCGAGTTTCCAGAGCCTGATCGAGCGTCATCGCCGGATCGTGGAAAGTGCACCCGCAGAGCTTGACCGCGCCAAGATCAAGGCGCTTCGCAGTGAGCTTGCAGACCTTTCAGAGCAGATTGAAACCAGATTTACCGAAGCGATGGGTTCCCGTGTCGCCACCGGCACAGCACAGAATGCTGCTGCTGCCCAGGCCAGGATGCAGGAAATGCTGCGCACCGGCCAGCAAGTCATCAGCCTTGCGGACCGTTTCGCCCACGACCAGGCAAGCGTCATCGCACAGGGCCCCTATGACAAGGCGGGTGATGCGATCCAGGATCTGCTCGTGATTGAAAGAGCGGATCGTCTGGCCCGTGTGCGGGAATCAGCCGCTACACTTGACGACATCGCCCGGAAAAGCCGGCTGGTCGCAATCTGCAGCGCGCTTGTGGCGCTGCTCCTGCTTGCACCTCTTGGCCTCCTGATCACCCGCAGCATCGTCTCGCGCCTGAAGCGCATTTCCGCCGCCATGCTGGCGCTCAGCCGCAACGACACTGGTGTCGAGATTCCATGCCGTACGGACAGGGACGAGGTCGGAGCCATGGCCGCCGCGCTGGTCGTGTTCAAGGACAATGTTACCCGGATCGTGGAGCTCAACCGCAACCAGGAAAGCCTCAAGCAGGCGAGCGCGGAGACGCGCCGGCGCGAGCTGAACGAGTTGGCCGATTCCTTTGAAGGCTCGGTTCACCGCGTGGTTGAATCCGTGTCCGTATCATCGCTTTCCATGAAGGAGGCGGCCGAAGCCATGTCCGGCGTGGCTGAGAACACCAACAACCGCGCGGTGCATGTCATTCATCAGGCAGAGGAAACCGATTCCCAGGTCACTGCCGTGGCGTCGGCGACTCATCAGCTTGCCGTATCGATCAGCGATGTGGCCGAGCGTGCGGGCGGCGCTGCGCGGGTGGCCAATGAGGTGGGTGAGGAAAGCCGTGTGATGCGCGAGAAAGTTGCTATCCTCGTTGCGTCGGTGGGCGAAATCAATGAAGTGGCGGAAACCATCGGCACCATCGCCTCGCAGACCAATCTTCTGGCTCTCAACGCCACGATCGAGGCGGCGCGGGCCGGTGATGCAGGGCGCGGCTTCGCTGTCGTTGCCTCCGAGGTCAAGACGCTTGCGAGCCAGACGACAGCAGCGACGCGCGCCATCGCGGGCCAGATCGAGGCCGTGCAGGCGGCAACCGCAGCCGCAGTGCAGTTCATCGAGACATTCACCGGAAAGGTGGCCGCGATCAGCGAATCCACCTCGCAGATCGCCCATGCCGTCGACGAGCAAAGACAGAGCGTCGATGAAATCGGCTCGGCAGCCCACAAGATTGCGCAATCCACGAAGGATCTCAGCCAGGCCATCATTGCGGTCCGCGAGGATGCAGGGAAGACATCGACTGCCGCGCTGAATTCCTACACGTCAGCGGTGGCGCTGGGTGGCCATGCGACGGAACTGAAGGAGACGATGTCACGCTTCCTGATGGAGATACGCGCGGCCTGATCGGCGACGGACATAGCCTGTTCAACCTGTGGGGCGACAGCAGAACGCAGGCGCTTCAGCTGATGGGATTGCTGCAGAATACGGGTGTTTTCAGTAGCTCACATGCGCCAGAGCCCTGAGCTCGTCCGGTGTCGAAACCGGAAGTCCGAAGAATTCCAGATAGGCAGGGATCTGTTCGAACAGCATGTCGATCCCGAACTGGACTTTGCACCCTCGCTTGATCGCAGCATCAAGGAATGCTGTCGTCTCCTGCTTCAGTACAACCTCGCCGACAAAGGCCGTGGGCGCGAGACGGGCGATATCCATCGGCATGGGATCGCCGGCATTCATCCCCATGGGTGTTGCATTGACAACGATGTTGCAGCCGTGCGGATCATTGCTCCCTGTCAGGACTTCAAGAGCGGGATAGTGCATCAGAAGGCGCGTCCGCAAAGCCTCGCAGGAAGCCTGGTTGACGTCGAACAGTTTCAAAGAGCGGGGACTGCGCGCAGCAAGGCTCGCCGCAATTGCCGAACCGACACCGCCGCAGCCCACCACGAGAACATCCTTGCCGGCGATCGCTTGGCCCTTCCGCTCCATGCCACGCGCAAACCCCTCGCCATCGAACATGTCGCCAACAAGCTTGCCTGCTTCGTTGCGCTTTACCGCATTGCAGGCGCCGGCGATTGACGCGGTGGCGGAGATTTCATCCAGGAGCGACAATGTGGTGATCTTGTGCGGCATGGTGATCAGCGCGCCCAGGATGTTGGAGAGCGAGAAAACGGCTGGCAGAAACGCCTGGTAGTCTTCACCGCGGCAGCCCATTGGCACGACGACAGCGTCTATGCCGTGCTTGTTGAAAAACGGGTTGTAGATCATCGGCGATTTGAATGTTTCTGTCGGAAATCCGATATGCGCAATGAGCTGCGTGTGTCCGCTGATCATCTGTCTGTCCTGTGCCCTGTTGTCGGCAAGATTATCCGAGTGTTGCGCATGTGAATTGCCTGCCTGCTGCAGTGACCCGGCAGATTGCAGTCCGGGCTGTTGACTGAAGACCGGGCGGAACATCACCCGCTTCAATCCGGGCGGCGGCGCCTCGGCAAAGGGTCCAGCGGCAAGCAACCGCTGGACCCTGATCATCCTGTCGTCAGCACTACTTGCGGATAGCCGCCAAGGCGTCGGTCATTTCCTTGACCAGATCCTCGCCGACCTCCTTGGCGTATTTGGCAATGACCGGCTTCACGGCTTCGCGGATGCGGGCCATTTCAGCATCAGCCAGCGTGTTGTGCTGCATGCCGGACTTCTTCAGGGTGTCGAGCGCGGTCGCCATGGCGTCACGCGATGTCTTGCGCTGGAAGGCGCCCGCTTCGTTCGCGGCATCCTGAATGATCTTCTTCTCTTCAGCCGACATATCGTCCCAGGTCTTCTTCGAGATGAGGAACGACTGGGCGTTGTAGATGTGGCGTGTTTCGGAGACGAATTTCTGCACCTCGTTCAGCTTGGCGCCAAGGATCGTCGGGAAAGGATTTTCCTGGCCATCGACCACCTTCTGCTCCAGTGCGGAGTAGAGTTCGGGGAATGGCAGCGGCACCGTATTGGCTCCCAGCGTGTTGAACAGATCGATGAAGAGCGGCGACTGAAGCACGCGCAGCTTCACACCCTTGAAATCCTCGATCTTCGTGATCGGCAGCTTCGAGTTCGTCACATTGCGGAAGCCGAGTTCCCAGTAGCTCAGGCCGACAAGACCCTTGTCTGCGAGGCTGGCATGCAGCTTCTGCCCGATAGGGCCATCCACGATCTTGTCCGCTTCTTCGGCGCTGTTGAACATGAATGGAAAATCGAGGGCTGCGAAGCGCTTGTCGATACCGACAAGCAGGCCTGAGTTGAGAACCGTGAAATCGACGGTTCCGCCCTGAACGGCAGACAGAGTCTGCACGTCACCGCCAAGCTGGCCGCCGGCGAACTGCCGGACATTGAGTTTGCCGCCGCTCTTGGCGGCAACGATTTCGGCGAATTTCGCCATCCCCAGGCCGGGCGGGGATGTCGCCACGTTCTGCTGGCCGAAGCGCAGCGTGCGATCCTTGATCTGGGCTTCCGCCGTTGCGGGCAGCAGGAATGCCGCGACGACTGCTGCCGTGGCGAGAAGGGATTTCAACTGACGCACCATGGTTTCCTCCGTTGTGTGCTGTTGGGCAGTTTCTTGCGCCGCCCCTTCCGGAGCGGTTCAGGCTTCACATCAACCGGCGAGCCATCTGGCCGGACCGGTCACGAGAATGGGAAAGAGAACGAGCAGCATAAGCACGACCAGCTGAGCCACCATGAAGGGCCAGACGCCCTTGATGATATCCTCCATGCTGATATTGGACACTCCGCAGACAACGTTCAGCACGGTTCCAACCGGTGGCGTGATCAGGCCGATGGCGTTGTTGATGATGAACAGCACGCCGAAATAAACCGGATCGATCCCGGCCGCCTTGATCACAGGCATCAGCACCGGCGTCAGGATCAGGATCGTCGGGGTCATGTCCAATGCAGTGCCGACGACGACGACGAGCAGCATGATCACGATCAGCAGAAGGGTCTGGTTGCCCATGAAGGGCTGGACGAGATCGACGATCTGCTGTGCAATCTCCGCAATGGTGATCAGCCAGGACGAGACAAGCGCCGCCGCGACAAGAAACATGACCACCGATGTAGTGATCCCGGCCCGGATGAAAAGCGCCGGAAGATCGGCAAGCTTAAGTTCGCCGTAGATAACCGTCGCGACAAACAATGAGTAGACCGCGACAACCACTGCCGCTTCTGTCGGCGTGAAGATGCCGAAACGCAATCCGAAGACAATGATGAACGGAATCATCAGCGCCCAGAAGCCCTCGACAATCGCATTGCCGATTTCACGCAGGGACTTGCGCGGCAAGGGCTTCACGTCCTCCTTGCGGACAACCCACCACCACGCCGCTGCGAGACCGAGGCCAAGCATCAGGCCCGGGAAGATACCTGCCAGAAACAGCTTGGAAATAGAGACGCCACCGGCGACACCGAAGATCACAAACCCGATGGAAGGCGGAATAATCGGCGCGATGATGCCGCCCGCCGCGACCAGACCGGCGGACCGCGCCTTGTCATGGCCAGCCGACACCATCATGGGGACCAGAAGTGATGCCAGTGCGGCAGCATCGGCGACGGCGGAGCCAGACAGCGACGCAAGCATGCACGACGCCAGGATCGCGACGTAACCCAGGCCGCCCTTGACGTGCCCGATCATCGTCAGAGCAACATTGACAATGCGCTTGGCGAGCCCGCCTGCATTCATCAGTTCGCCCGCAAGCATGAAGAATGGGACGGCGAGCAGTGGAAAGCTGTCCGCGCCATTGATGATGTTCTGGGCGATGATCTGGCTGTCGAACATGCCGATCTGCAGCATCAGGGCAACGCCGCAGACAATCAGCGCGTAGGCGATGGGCATCCCCAGTGCCATCGCGCCGAGCAGGGAAAAGGTGAAGACTGCGATTGTCATGACACTTTCCCTCTCAATGTTCTTCAGAATCGCGGACGGCGATGAGATCATCGTGGGATACCCGGCCCATCAGGACCTGCAGGAACTCCCAGGACAGGATGAGGATGGCCGAGACTCCGAACAGGATGCCGATCCCGTAGAACCAGCCCACCGACCATCCGGTCGCTGGCGCGCTCACTTTCCAGTTGATCATCGTCTGGACGTAGCTGCCCTTCACGAGCAACACGCTGCACAGGATCATGAGGGCGTGACTGACGAGGTAGCAGGTGCGTCTGCCAAAGGGTCCGAGCATGCGCAGCACGGTGTCGACGCCCAGATGCGCGTGCTCCTTGAGACCGATGATGGCGCCGAGAAAGACGAGCCAGACAAAGAACCAGCGGGCGACTTCCTCTGACATCGTGATGCCGGAACCAAATGCGTAACGCAGCACCACGTTGCCGAAGACCAGAACGACCATGCCTGCAAGCAAAAGCCCCACAAGATATTTCAGCAATCTGAAATAGGCCTTGATGATTCCCGTCATGCGCCGTCCTCCCTCGTGCGGTCTTTCGCATCCAGCGGCTTTTCGACCCTCTTCCGGAGCTTGAAATCGAAAATGAACCAGATGGTCCAATTGGTCAAGCCAATCTTAACCATGCGGTCCATTTACACATGATCCGTCTGCTCTATGCTGGCAACAGACGCTACGGAGCCTGCATGCCGAACACAATCGAACCG
>CAXTUM010000011.1:0-15025 GCA_964247205.1 uncultured Beijerinckiaceae bacterium | reverse complement strand
CGAAGCCCCGGCTGGTCTCCACCGGCCCCCCTTTCAGCACATGAGCATGCGACAACCGGCGCGGCAGCCGGATTGCCTGATCGGCCTCGATCAGATCGAGCTGCACCAGAAGATCGCGGAAGGTCATGCTGGGCGTGCGGTTATTGATGACGATTCCCATCGCGCCTTCGTCGGAGTGGCCGCAGATGTAGATGACGCTGCGCTGGAAACGCTCATCGCGCATGCCGGGCATGGCGATCAACATCTGGCCGCCGAGCACTCCCTGCCTGCCGCCATCGCTGAGTTTCCGAAGGTTCATGAGATGCATGCTATGCGCGGTTTCAGCAATTGAAAAGCTTGGAGATGTACGGATGCGCACGAGAACGTCATGGACACAGGGGCCTCACGGAAACTTGGCTGGTGCAGTTTTGACGATCATGGCATGGCACGGACATGAATAAGCTGTTTCCACAGGGCCTGACGCGGCGCAGCCTGTTTCAAGGTCTGGCCAGCGCCAGCCTGGTAACGACAGTTGCCGTGCCGGCCGCATGGGCCAACGCGCCGGCCGCTTCGGCATGGTCGGAGGCATCGCATTCGTCTCTTCGCCTGATCCGCGGCAGCAGCATGAAGCCCGGTGAATACACGGCTGGCATCGTGTTGCGGCTGAAGCCCGGATTCAAGACCTATTGGCGGCAACCCGGCGACAGCGGCGTGCCACCGGTGTTCAAGTTCGATGCATCGCAAAACCTTGGCGCTATCACAGTTCATTTCCCGACACCCAAACGCTTCGACGATGGCGCCGGCGGTGTATCCTTCGGCTACACCGGCAGCGAGATTATCCTGCCGGTCACCATCATCCCGAAAAACCCGAGGCAAGGCGTGATTCTGCATATGGAGGCTGATTACGCGGTCTGCGAGAAGCTCTGTGTTCCAGCCCACGGCAAGGCGCATATCGAACTTTCAAGCGATGGCCGCAGCCCGCATGACGATGTCTTGCGCGCGGCCATGGGTATGGTCCCCGTTATCACCAGACTCGCCGTACCCGGCGCCGTTCAGGTCATTGCCTTGCGCAAGGGGCTCACGGCAGAGCACTTCCTCGTTGATGTCGGAGTTCCAGCTGGTGCGGCACCGGAACTCTTCATCGAGGGCGAAGCGCCGTGGTTTCTTGAGGTGAAAAGCTTCACACCTGCGGCAAACGGTCAGCCCGCCACTTTCACCGTGATGGTTATCGAGCGCGACAAATCCCCGGATTGCCTGGGCGCCAACCTTGCCTTCACGCTTGCCGCAGGCCCGCAGGCCATCGAAGTGCGGACGAGGCTCGACATGGCCCTGATCACACCCTAACAGAACTCGATCATATCGAACTCTCACTCAACCCCAGATCACCTGCAAAACCGAGGAGTGCCCATGTCCATCAAGGTCGGCGACAGACTGCCCGAAACCACCTTCACCTCTCCTTCGGCTGATGGCCCCAAGCCTGTGACGACGCAGGAGTATTTCGGTGGCCGAACGGTCGTGCTGTTCGCCGTTCCCGGCGCTTTCACACCGACGTGCCATGCCAATCACCTGCCGGGCTATGTGCAGCATGGTGACGCCATCAAGGCAAAGGGCGTCGACGCCATTGCCGTTACAGGCGTGAACGATGTCTTCGTGATGAAGGCCTGGGCGGAAGCCAGCGGCGCCATGGGCAAGATCGATTTCCTGGCGGACGGCAGCGCTGCCTTCGCCAAGGCGATTGGCCTCGATCTGGATCTCGCGGCCCGTGGTCTGGGCACCCGTTCGCAGCGCTATTCGATGATCGTCAAGGACGGTGTGGTGACCGCGCTCTCCATCGAGGAAACACCCGGCACGGCGGCGGTATCCGGCGCGGAAGCCATGCTCGGCATGCTCTGACGAGCGGTCCTTGAATTGAAAAGAAAAGCCCGGTCTCGCGACCGGGCTTTATCATGTGAAGCACATAGTCATTACTGCACCATCGGCGGAGCCGTCGTCTCGCGCACGACAAGGCGTGGCTCCAGCGTGATCCGGCGGGGCGGCTGACCCGGATCCTGGATCCGGCGCATCATCATCTCGGCGGCGAGACGGCCCATTTCGATATGCTGGCTGTGAATCGTCGTCAGAGGCGGCACCCAGAGCGCGGCATCGCTGACGTCATCGCAACCCACGACAGACACGTCCCGGCCTGGCGTCAGCCCGGCCTTCTGCAACCCGTGCATGACGCCGAAGGCCACGCTGTCGTTGAAGCAGATGATGGCGGTCGGCGGCGCCGAAAGCGCGAGCAGCTGCGGAATGCTGTCCAGTCCTGTCAATCGCTTGCCTTCGCCCGCGATGATCATGGCCGGATCGGTTTCCAGGCCATGCTGAGCCATGGATTCCACGAAGCCGGCATGGCGCTGGCGGCCATTGGATGTGCCATTGTTGCCGCCGACATAGGCGATCAGCGTGTGTCCGAGCTTCACCAGATGCTCCACAGCGAGTTCGGTGGCGTAACGGTCATCAGAACCGACGAAATCGGCGTTGAGGCCTTCGATTTCCCGGGCGATCTGGACGATGGGCATGCCGCTTTCCGCGATGTTGCGCAGGCTGTCCTCGGTGGAGCCGCCAACGGGACAGACAATGATACCGTCAGGGCGATATTCGCGCAGGGACGACAACACGTTCTCCTGCCGGGGTATGCTCTCGTTGCACGTCCCGAGCAGGATGGTGCGCCCGCTGGACCGCACGGTCTCGTCAATGGCCGACAGCATTTCGGCGAAATAGGGGTTCGAGACATCATGGAAAGCAACAGCCAGGATGTTGGTGCGCGAGGTGCGCAGGCTTGCAGCCGAGCGGTTGTAGATATACCCCATCTCGCGGGCGACACGCTGCACCTTGCGCTTTGTGACGTCATTGACGACAGTGCTGTCGCGCAAGGCCAGAGAAACTGTGGCTGTCGAGACATCGAGACGTTCCGCGATGACCTGGAGAGTCACGCGCCCGCGATCTCCGCGCCCATTCCCGGGTTCGTTCAATGGCATGAAGTGCACTTTCCACCGTGGAATCCGCCATCGTATGACGGCACAATCCACGTGCAATGTTTGATGCAGATATACGCTTTCGATGCTTGTGTTGCCTCTGCGTAGTAACACTTATGATGTGATCCAAAAAACAATGTTCCATGAAGAAATTCATCCGCAATAACGCTTATTGAAGGATCGATTCATCAAAGCTGGCAGCAGTCCTCACCGATATCTCCTTTTCCTGAGTTGCCTCGCTTGCATCACCCAAACCGGCATGTTAGCTCAATCTCCATGGGGTTGTTGAATGCGTCGCCCCTTGAGGCACTCGCCCAAGACGCAAAACCGGCCCGGCTTGAGCGGGTCTGTAAAGGGCGAATTTATGACCTCCCATCCTTTCATCACGCCTGTCGATGTCGCTTCGAAACTGCTTGGCGGTCCGCATTGGCCGCAGGTCGTCGATGTGCGTCTATCGGATGATTTTGCCGCTGATCCGCGTAATATCCCCTGTTCTATCCACCGCGAGGAAGCGGATTACGACACCTGGGTGCCGACGCTTGATCGGACACGCCCGGTGGTGATTTCCTGCCAGCGCGGCCTCAAGGTTTCGCAAGCCATTGCAGCGCGCATGCGCGGCGAGGGCTGGATGGCCTCCTCCATGGGCGGCTGCTACGTGGGCTGGCGCGATGCCGGGTTGCCGCTCGTCACCCGGACTGCCATGCACGACATCGGCTGGAGAGAAGGCGCTTTCTGGGTCACCCGGCGCAGGCCCAAGATCGACCGCGCGGCCTGCCCCTGGCTGATCCGGCGCTTCATCGATCCCTCCGCGCGGTTTCTCTATGTCGAACCCGATCAGGTCGTGGCGGTGGCTGCCCGTACAGGCGGGGTCGCCTATGATATTCCCGGCATAGCCGTGACCCATGTCGGCGAGGACTGCAGCTTCGACACCCTGATGAAGATCGCGGGTCTTGCCGGGTTCGCACCACTAGAGCGCGTCGCGGCAATCGTAAGGGGCGCAGACAATGCGCGGCTTGATCTCGCACCGGAGGCAGCGGGCCTTCTGGCTGCGTCGCTTGGCCTTTCCCATCTCGCAGGCGATGATGATCATGGCATGATTGCCAAGGCCTTCGTCATCTATGACGGATTGTTCGCCTGGGCCGCCAATTCTGCCGCTGAAACCCACAACTGGCTGCCGAAGGCGTGAGAAAATCAATGCCTCTTGCTTCCCAAACATCGGCTGATCCAGTCACGGGAACACCCAGCCTCTGGGACCTCACGCGCGCCTTCTTCCAGATCGGGATCCTGTCTTTCGGCGGGGCTACGGCCCAGATCGCCATGATGCATACCCTGGCTGTGGATGAGCGCAAATGGCTGGACGACGCCCGGTTCGTGCGCGCCCTCAACCTCTGCATGCTGCTGCCCGGACCCGAGGCGCAGCAGCTTGCGACCTATATCGGCTGGTATCTGCACGGGATCCGCGGCGGTCTGGTCGCGGGTATTCTCTTCGTGCTGCCCGGTGCGGTGCTGATGCTGGGGCTCAGCCTGCTCTATGTGCTGGGAACCGGAATTGGTATCATCGACGGTCTGTTCTTTGGCATCAAGGCAGCCGTTCTGGCCATCGTGGCGCAAGCCGTGATCAAGCTCTCGAAGCGGGCGCTGAAAAGTCGCGCATTTGTATCGCTGGCGGTGGCGGCGTTCGCCGCATTCGCTTTCGTCAATGTGCCGTTTCCTGTGGTGATCATCGCAGCGGCGCTTATGGGCATTGCCCTGACGCGAAACGCGGCTGCAAACTCTCAGACGTCAGCCGGTGCAGAGGTATCCTCCGGCGCCAAATGGCAAGCCACGGGGCGTGCAGTGGCGGGTGGACTGGCGGCATGGTGGCTGCCTGTCGGTATCGCGGCGCTGGCATTGGGCGGAGACCATGTCGTGGTGCAGCTTGCCCTGTTCTTCTCGAAGCTTGCCGTGCTCTCTTTCGGCGGGGCCTATGCTCTGCTGGCATGGCTGGCGGACGAAGCCGTTGTGCGTGGCTGGGTGACGACGCGCGAGATGATTGCCGGACTGGGCCTGGCCGAAACCACACCGGGTCCGACCATTCTGGTCACGCAATTCGTCGGTTTCATAGGCGGATGGAAGACGACAGGCGGGCTATCCTCCGTGTTATCCGCCATTCTGGCGGCAACACTGACGACATGGGTGACATTCGCGCCTTCTTTCCTCTGGATCTTTGCAGGCGCTCCCTGGCTGGATGACCTGCTGCGCAACCGCACGCTGGCGGGCGCATTGCAGGGCATCACAGCCGCCGTGGTGGGCGCGATCTCGTGGCTCGCCTTCTGGTTCGCACTCAACACGATCTTCCGGGGGGCTGCGTTCATGGACCTCGGGCCGCTTCGTGTGCCTAAGGTTTTGCTGGCCGATCTCGATCTCACCGCTCTCGCGCTGGCTGTTGTGGCCTTGGTGCTGACCTTCGTTCTGAAGCGCTCCATGCTGCAGGTCATCGCAATCTGCGCCGGGCTTGGCGTCGTCTGGAAGCTGAGCGGACTGGGTTAAGCCCATTGGACCAAGGTGCAGTTGCACGGGTGGTGCGAAAGGGGCATTCTCACGCCCTGTTCCTGAAGGAGACATGCATGACCGCCGCCATCGTGGGCTGGGCCCATATGCCTTTCGGCAAGCACGAGACCGAGACGCTGGAAAGCATGGTTGTGCGCGTGGCGACCGATGCCATAGCGCATGCGGGCATCGGCCCCGGCGATGTTGACGAGATCATCCTGGGCCATTTCAATGCCGGTTTCAGCCCGCAGGATTTCACGGCGTCGCTGGTGCTGCAAGCCGATGACAGGCTGCGTTTCAAGCCGACGACACGCGTCGAGAACGCCTGCGCTACCGGCTCTGCCGCCGTGCATCAGGGGTTGAAGGCAATCGCGGCGAAGAGCGCGAGGATTGTGCTGGTCGTGGGCGTCGAGCAGATGACGAAGACACCCGGCGCCGAAATCGGCAAGAACCTGCTGAAAGCCTCATATCTGCCGGAGGACGGCGACACGCCGGGCGGCTTCGCTGGCGTGTTCGGCAAGATTGCCGGGGCCTATTTTCAGAAGTACGGCGATCAATCCGATGCGCTCGCCATGATCGCGGCCAAGAACCACAAGAACGGCGTCGGCAATCCCTATGCCCAGATGCGCAAGGATTTCGGCTATGATTTCTGCCGCACCGAAAGCGACAAGAACCCGTTTGTTGCGGGTCCCCTGAAGCGCACGGACTGCTCGCTGGTCTCGGACGGCGCGGCAGCACTTGTGCTGGCCGACATGGATACTGCTTTGCGCATGAAGCGTGCGGTGTATTTCCGGGGAATCGGCCATGCGCAGGATTTTCTGCCGATGTCGAAGCGCGATATTCTCGCCTTCGAGGGCTGCACCGTGGCCTGGCAGCGCGCGTTGTCTCAGGCCGGACTTTCCATCAACGATCTCTCTTTCGTCGAGACGCATGACTGCTTCACCATCGCAGAGCTGATCGAATACGAGGCGATGGGGCTGACCAAGCCGGGGCAGGGTGCCACCGCGATCAAGGAAGGCTGGACAGAAATGGGCGGCAAGCTGCCGGTCAATGCATCAGGCGGCCTCAAGGCCAAGGGCCATCCAATCGGGGCAACGGGCGTGTCCATGCACGTGCTGACCGCCATGCAGCTCACGGGCGAGGCGCCGGAGGGCATTCAGGTGAAAGGGGCCAGGCTCGGCGGCATATTCAACATGGGCGGTGCAGCTGTGGCGAACTACACGAGCGTGCTGGAGCGGGTGCGGTGAGTTCGGCATTCTGGGGCTGAATGGCTGGTTGTCGCAGAATTTGTTGGTTTTCAGGATAGCATGAGGTCATTGGTGTATCCGTGACCTTTCCCCTCCTCCTCTTCGCCTATCTCTTCAGCCAGTTCTTCCGCTCGTTCCTGACGATCATCGCGGGAGATCTGACACGCGATCTCGGCTTTGGTCCGGCGGAACTCGGCTGGGTTGGCGCCGCGTGGTTCATCACCTTCGCGCTGTTCCAGTTCCCGGTGGGTTACCTGCTCGACACTGTCGGCCCGCGCCGCACCATGGGCGGGTTGATGCTGGCGGGCGTGGCGGGTGCGATCCTTTTCGCCGTGGCGCCGAATTTCTGGACCAGCGTCACCGGTATGGCGCTGGTCGGCGTGGGCTGCTCGCCCATGCTGATGGCCTCGCTCTACATCTTCGGACGCACCGAACCGCCTGAGCGCTTTGCCATGTTGGCCTCAATGATGGTGGGTTTTGGCAATATCGGCAATCTCGCCGCCGCCACGCCCCTCACGCTGGCTGCCGTCAGCTTCGGCTGGCGCTGGAGCATGGCGGGTGTCGGCATCGCCATGGCGGCCGCGGCGGTGCTCATCCTGCTCTTTCTCAAGGACCCGCCGAAAGCGGTGCGCGCGGATGGCGGGAAGGCGTCCGTTATGGGTGATATCCTGGCCATTGCGCGGATCAGACCGCTTTGGTTCGCCTTCCCGCTTCACCTCGTGAGCTACGGCGTCATCGCCACTGAGCGCGGCCTTTGGGTCGGCCCTTATCTCGACCAGGTGCATGCCATGGATGCCATCACGCGCGGCAACTGGGTATTCGCGATGTCGATGGCCATGGCTCTGGGTGCACTATCGTGCGGGCCTGCCGCCCGCTGGTTTGGGGGGGCAAAGACACCGGCTGTCGTCGGCAACGCGATCACCGTGGGGCTGTTCGTCATGTTGGGGCTGGTGACGGCTCTGGGCGGAGCTGGATCAGCACTTGTTCTGGTCCTGATCGGCTTCTTCGGCCTCACCTACAGCCTGATGCTGAGCCATGGCCGCCAGTTCATCCCGGATCATCTGCTGGGGCGCGGAGTCACGTGCCTGAACTTTCTCGCCATCGGCGGTGCGGGTGTCTTGCAGGCGTTGAGCGGTCAATCCATGCGCCTCGCCACGACCTCCGGCACTGCACCGGTCGAGGCCTATGCCACGATCCATCTGGCTCTTGGCGGCATCCTGCTCTTGGCGCTGCTGCTGTTCCTGCGCGTCCCCGCGAAACCTGAGGTCAGCCCCGCAACAGCCGCGTCTGGCTGAACGAAACGCCCAATGCGCTGCCCTCGTCATGCCGTTCGGCGGTGTCGACAATCAGATCGCCGAAAGCCTCTGTCACGACACGGTAGCGCCGGTTCACGCCCGCATAGAAATGGTTGGCGACAACACCCGGTATGCCGCCATCAGCTGACAGCACCACGTGCTCCGGACGGATCAGCAATGTTCCCGGGCCGTCAGCAGGCTTATCCGGCAACGGGAGAATGCCACCGGTCGCCGCCGTAAAAGCCCCCCGCGCAACCTCACCCTTGATCAGATTGGCCGCGCCGATGAAATCCGCCACGAACACCCGCTCAGGCCGCTCGTAGATATCCTCCGGCGTGCCGACCTGCTCCAGCCTGCCCTGGCTCATAACGGCGATCCGGTCCGAGACCTCCAGCGCTTCTTCCTGGTCATGCGTGACATAGACCGCCGTGAGGCCGAGCCGCTTCTGGATTTCCCGGATGTCGCGCCGCAGTGACACGCGCAGCTTGGCATCCAGATTGGACAGCGGCTCGTCCAGCAGCAGGATCGGCGGGTCAACCACCAGAGCGCGGGCGATGGCGATGCGCTGCTGCATGCCGCCGGACATCTCGCCTGGATAGCGCTTCTCAACATCGACGAGCCGCACCATGGCGAGCACATCGGCCACCTTGGTACGAATGGTGGCATCGTCCTGTTTCTTGATCCTGAGGCCATAGGCGATATTCTCGAACACCGTCTTGTTCGGCCACAGCGCGTAGTTCTGGAAGACAAAGCCGATGCCGCGCTTCCACGCCTCAAGTCCCGCCACATCGCGCCCGTCGAACAGGATCTCACCGCCGCTCAGGTCGTTGAAACCCGCGATGGCGCGCAGCAGCGTGGTTTTGCCGCAACCCGAAGGCCCGAGCAGCGTGAAGAATTCGCCCGGTTTGATATCGAGCGACACGTCATCCAGCGCCGCCTTGGGGCCGAAGCGCTTCGTGGCATTGCGGATAGCGATTGCGGTTCCCATCAGACTGCTCCCACCTTCGCCATCTGCCCCCGCGTTTTCTGCGTGATCAGCCAGAGCGGCCCGTAGAGGATCACCATCAGCAGCACTGTCATTGCGGCGGCGATGCCGAAATCCGCACCCAGCGTGATCGTGTTCTCGAAGATCACGGCGGTCATTGGTTTCCAGGGCGGACGGTAGAGCACGATGGTCGAGGACAGTTCCGTCATGCCGTGCAGGAAAGCCAGCGTCGCACCGGAGACAAGACCGGAGGCCATCAGCGGCAGCGTGGCATGCATGAAGCTGCGCATCGGGGTTGCACCGAGCGACACGGCAGCTTCCTCCAGCGCAGGATGAATCTGGAACAGGACGGCTTCCGAGGATTTGACCGCATAGGGCAGGTTGCGGATGAAGAATGACAGGCACAGGATCGCCCAGGTGCCGGTCAGTACGAGGGGCGGTGTGTTGAGCGCCAGAATGAGCCCGATACCGATCACCGTGCCGGGAATGACATAGGGCATCATCACGATGCCGTTCAGCAACGGGCCAATCACAGGATAGCGCTTGCGTACCAGCACATAAGCGATGCCAATACCGAGCAGAATACTCGCGGCGGTCGATACCGTGGCCAGCGACAGGCTGATCAGCACCGGCATCAGTTCATTCGCAAACATGGTCCGGTAATTGGCCAGCGTCAGTACCGGGAAGACAACACCCGAGCGCCATTCCATGAACGAGGTGATCAGCACCGTTACATGCGGCACGAAAGCCATGAGGAGAATGAACGCGGCGAAGGCGAGAATAAGTCCGTGCACCAGTGCCGTGGGCTTTTTCGGCGAGAGTCGGCGGGCCGAAACTGTGGCATAAGTGCCAAACGAGAGATAGGCGCGGTAAGCCCCCAGAAAGCCAGTCGAGATCAGCACCATGAGAAGCGCACCTGCGCTGGCTCTGGAAGGATTGGCGCCGGCTTCCGAGAGGAACTCGTCATAGACCAGCGTCGGCATCAGCTTGAGATCGAGCGAGATGATCTTGGGCGTACCAAAATCCGCGAAGGCCGCGATCAGCGCCATGTAGACTCCGGTGAGCACGCCCGGCATCGCCAGCGGCAGGTCAACCGTGAAGACCCTTCTCAAAGGCGATGCGCCAAGGCTTTCCGCCGCCTCGCCCAGCGCAGCATCCGCGCCTGTGAACGAGTCATACGCCATCAGGAATACGAGGGGGAACACATGCCATGCCGTGACCCAGATCACACCATGAAGGCCGATGATCGTCCAGTCGAGCCCCAGGGCCTGCGTGAGGATGCCGCTGGAGCCCAGCAGCATGCGCCAGGCATAGGCTCCCAGAAACGGCGGTGACACGGCAGCCATGGTGACGAGCACAACCAGCCCCTCGCGACCATAGATATCAAATTTGGCGATCATCCATGCCAGGGATACGCCGATGACCCCGGCCAGAGCAGTCGACAGGATGGTCACGATCAGACTGTTGATCAGTGCGGTGCGCGCCGCAGGCTCGTTCAGGAAGGCACCGAAATTGCCCAGCGTCCAGCGCGGCTCTGGGTCTATGGCCTCCATGAAGGCGTTGGTTCCATGGCGCAGGCGCAGAACAGTTGGGCTTACCTGCTCCACGGCAATGGGCAGACGCGTTGTGCCGAACAGGCCCATCGGCACCGTCTGGTTCATGGTGATGCGGCGGCCGCCGACTTCCAGCCGCAAACGGTTGGCATCAAGTGCCGTTCCACTGAGGGGGCCGGACAATCCTTCGAACTGAAGCATGTTCGGCCCGGCCCGGCTCATGGCGAAAAGCCAGGTTCCGCCCAGATCAGCCACCAGCTTGCCGTCACGCTCGGTGAACCGGTAACCCATCACGGTTTCCTGCGCGAGCTCAATCCGCCCGCCCCCCTCCTGATGGCGAAACGTGAAGCGTCCGCCGTCTTCCCGCAGCGAGGCGATGATGATCCAGAGCTGCGGCACGACGATGAGGATGGAGGTCAGCAGCAGGGCTGCGATGGCGAAGAGCTTCCAGGGGTCGCGCGATGGAAAGGCGCGTTGCAGAAGCGTCGTGCGTCCTTCGAAGCTCACTTCCGCAGGGCTTCAAACCGCGCATTGACCACCGAAGCCGGTTCCGCCGCGAAGATCAGCTTGAGATTGCCCAGATCCGGCAAGCCGGGCGGCGGGGTCACGTCCTTGCGGGCGGAGCGGCGGTTGACCTTGTCGCGCATGGTTTCATGCACTTCCTTCGTGTTGAGGAAGGCCATGACAATGCGTGCATTTTCGAGATTCTTCGATCCCTTCACGATGGCCTGCGGGTCCACGACTGTTGGCACACCATCAGCCGGATAGACCGACTTGATGGCGATGCCTTCGCGCTCCCATTTGGCCGTGACATCCTCGTTGACCCAGACCATCGCGGTTTCACCGTCCCGGGCTGCGTTGGCGGCGCCGCCGGAGCTCGGCAGGACGCGCGCCGTCTTGGCGATCTTCTCGATGAAGGGCCAGCCATGCGCAGCGGCCAGCGCGGAAATCACGGAATAGCCCGTGGAGGATTTCGCCGGGTCCGGCAGGGCTATGCCTCCCATCGCGGTGTATTTCGGATCGAGCGCCTGGGCTGTCGTCGTCGGCGTTTCGCCCAGCGGCACTTTCTTCGTGTTCACGCCGATGACGATCGAGATGATGTTTGAGGCGTGCCAGATATTGGCGGGATCGCTGACCAGAAAGCTGTCCTTGTCCGTCGAGACGAACGGCTGGAACAGATCGGCATTGCCCTCGAACAGCTGGATCGAGCCGCCCCACATGATGTCAGCCGCCGGGTTGCCCGATTCCGCTTTCAGCCGCTGCAGGACCTCGCCGGTGCCGGCGCGCACCAGAGTCACGTTGAGATTGGGCAAACGCTGCTTCATCAATTCCAGCACGGGACCGGTCGTATCCGCAGCATGGGACGTGTAGAGCACGATATTGCCGGACTGGGCCTGTACGGCACCGGTCAGACCAAAGGACAGCACAGCGGCGGCGGCGAATTTGCGAAACATGCTTCTCTCCCAACCCGGCGGTGACCCCGCCCTTTTTGGCAACAAGGCATGACGTTCCCGCGACAGCGTTGTTTCGTCAACAGGATTCAGCGCCCGCAGCGCACGAAGACCATGTTGCCGTATTTCCGCTTCGCCTCGTCGTCGGTGTAGTTGAATACCAGCGTGCTGCCGTTCCAGCTCTGGATCGCCTTGGTGGCGCGCGGCGAGCCATTGACCGCCACGATCTGGCCGCCCTGGATCTGCACGTCCTGCGGCCTGCCCTCGAAGGCCTCGAACATGCGGGCCGCGCCATTGGCCCCCTTGCTGATCACATAGGGCTGGCTGCAGAAGCTCTTGGCCTGAACAGTGGTTTTCGCCGCATCGGCATCATTCCAGTAGGCCGCGACACCCCAGCGCCCGATCAGATCCTCGGTGCGCGGAGACTGCGCCTGCGCGGCACCGGAGAAAAACAGGGCCAGAGCGGCCCCGGCAATGGGCTTGAACATGCGTGTCTCTCCTTATGGCGTAACGACTTTGGTGAGTGATTTGAGTTTGACCAGAGTTTGTTGATCCGATCCATCAGTTTTCGCGGCGTGACACACCCGTTCACGCATGCAAACTGTGACGCCCAAGTCCCAAACGGTTCAACCCCCTTGTCTTCCGACCGAAACGCCATCGCTCTCGCCACACTCGCGATCTTTCTGCTCACGACGATGGATTCCGTGATCAAGAGCCTGTCGGTGCATTTCAATGCGTTGCAGATCATGTATTTTCGCACAATTGTGGGTTTGCTGTGCGCGGGCATCCTGTTTCTCATTGTCCGTCCGGGGCTTCCAAACTTTGAACAGCTCAAAAGCCATGCCCTGCGCTCCGGGATCATGCTGGCAACAGGCCTGATGTTTTTCTACGCCTTGGGGCAGATGCCGCTGGCCGAGCTGTTCGTCTACACCTTCACCGCACCCATGTTCGTGGCGATGTTCGGCGCGCTTCTCTTGAAGGAGCAGCTGAACGCCCAGGTGATGTCCGGCCTCGCCCTTGGTTTTGCAGGCATCGTTGCCATTGTGGCGACCGATCCTGCGGCGCGTTTCGGCGGCGGCAGCACGACTGGCCTGGCTGCGGCAATCCTTTCTCCCATCACCTATGCCTTCGCCATGGTGCTGCTGCGGCGGCAGGCAGGCAATGAGCCGGTGGCCCGGATCGTCTTCATGCAGTCCCTGCTGATCAGTACGATCATGGTGCCGTTCATGGCATGGTCTACGCCCATGCCGCAGGGTGGCGAGGTCTTGAAGGTGCTGGCCGTCGGCGTGCTGGGCACGGTGGGGAATTACATCCTGACGACCGCCTTCAAAAACGCCGAAGCCGCCAAGGTTGCGGTGGCGGAATACACCGGCCTGATCTGGGCGGCGATAATCGGCTATGCCTTCTTCAGCGAAACGCCGCGCCCCATGGTCTGGGTCGGCGGCGCGCTTGTCATTGCGGGCTGTCTGAGCGTAGCATGGGCGCGCAAGACAGTCGCAAAGCCTGCGCTGCCAGCTATCCCCGCAGACGCTGTCTGATTGCGTTACGGCATCCCCCGAGATTGAAAGCGAGAACGACGGTTGCGAAAACTGCCGCCCCGGCAGCCATGCTGACCAACAATGTGGCCCAGCCGGGCCCCCAACTGCGGATGGGCCAGACCGCAGCCACCATGGCCAGCGTTGCCACCAGAACAGCTGATGCGTCACGCAGGCGCGGCAGGGCTTGCATGGCCCGCAGCGACAGAATGACGGCGACAGCAAACGCGACAACGTAGCTTGCAGCCTGAATCGTCGCATAGGTCTGGATGCTCGCTGACGTCAAGTTCCATGTCAGGACTGTATTCATGCCAAGGCCCGCCAGCGCCGCCAGCACGACCGGCCAGGTCTGCTGCTTCAGCTGGAACACGGGCGTCACCGCCGCCTGCACCAGCGCAAAACACACCAGCCCCGGCAGCAGGATGGTGGTGACTGCCGCGAACGAACCCCGGAAAGCCTCCGGCACCAGCAGCGTCTCGAACGAGGGAAGAACCAGCCAGTATCCCGCCGCAACCGCCAGCACGGCGGCCAGCACGAGCCCCATATTGGTCGACAGCTGTTCCCGCGCCCTGTCGCGCCCATGCTCGGCCTCGGCCTTGAGCGCAATCTGGAACAGCACAATATCGAGAGCGGAACCGATGGTCTGCACCACGCGGATCGCCAGATCATAGGCCAGCGAGAACTGGCCGGAGGCCGCGAAGCCAAGGGATGATGCAATGGCTGTCCGGTTCCACAGCGGGATCAGGAAGTAGATCATCGAGGCCAGAATGACGGGAAACCCGTAGAGAACATAGCGCCGTGCCGCCGCCCAGTCCGGCTTCATGATATTGACGCCAGGATCGATCAGGCGACGGCGGCCAATCATCAGTGTGGCAAAGATGCTGAGCACGAAGCCAGCAGCCACTACGACAGGAGATTGGAACCACCATGCGCCGCCCACCATCAGAACAAGCGACAGCACGTTCTTCAGGATCACCAGCAGCGAGTAGCTGCGCTCGTCAAACCGTGCCCGCACCAGCGCGGTATGATAGTCGAACAGGCCGTTGCATATCCCCATCAGAGGGGCAAGCGCTGCCAGCACCACCATCAGACCTAAATCGAGGCCCAGCATGATCGCGACGGCGCTGATTATCGCCATGCCCAGTGACGAGAGAATGAAGATCGCGTCCAGCGTGCCGCGCACAGAGGGGTCATCGCTGCGCGTGCGTTCCGAATAGAACCGCGTGGCCGCCAGGCGGATCCAGTCCAGAAACAGCGTATTGAGCACCACCGCCACGGCAGCCGCGATGGCGTATTGCCCGAAGCCCAGCGGCCCGAGAAATCGCGCGATCAGCAGGCCAAGGGCGAAATTGAAGGCCGAATTGATCAGAAAGGTTGTTGTGACGAGCATTTGACAGATTGCGATACTGCAATCCGCCGAAGGAAGCGTTAAGCCGC
>CAXTUM010000010.1:0-15112 GCA_964247205.1 uncultured Beijerinckiaceae bacterium | reverse complement strand
GGGCCTTGCCGTTCGAACCCGCCGGATGCGTGCCGATCGGCCAGACGACACCGCCTTCGGTCTCGAAGCCGCCGGCCGTGATCGTGCCCTTGAGCAGGTTCATCGAGGGCGAGCCGATGAAGGCCGCCACGAACAGGTTCGCCGGCCGGTCGTAGAGATCGAGCGGGGCGCCCATCTGCTCGACGATGCCGTCATGCATCACCACGATCTTGTCGGCCATGGTCATGGCCTCGATCTGGTCATGCGTGACATAGATCGTCGTGGTTTTCAGGCGCTGGTGCAGTTCCTTGATCTCGGTGCGCATCTGCACGCGCAGTTTGGCGTCGAGGTTGGAGAGCGGCTCGTCGAACAGGAACACCTGCGGATCACGCACGATGGCGCGGCCCATGGCGACGCGCTGGCGCTGGCCGCCCGAGAGCTGGCGCGGATAACGGTCCAGCAGCTTCTCGAGGCCGAGAATCTTCGCCGCCTTGTCGACGCGTTCCTTGATCTCTTCCTTCGGCGCTTTCCTGAGCTTCATCGAGAAGGCCATGTTGTCGGCCACCGACATATGCGGATAAAGCGCATAGTTCTGGAACACCATGGCGATGTCCCGCTCTTTCGGCGGCACGTTGTTGACGACACGGTCGCCGATCGCCACCTCGCCGCCCGTGATGTTCTCCAGTCCCGCGATCATGCGCAGAAGCGTCGATTTTCCGCAGCCCGAGGGGCCGACGAGAATGACGAATTCACCGTCCCTGATCGCGATATCCACCCCATGGATGACTTTCGTCGCGCCATAGGCCTTGTGCACACCGCGCACATCCACTGATGCCATAGTCTGTTCTTTCCTCCGCGACGGTCCGTTGTTGCCGCCGCATCGCATTTGTTCTCGTTACACGGCGAGATGCCGTGGGGACGTGCACTGTTCGACGGATGGGCATGGAGGTCAAGGGGGTGTTGCGGGGAAAGGTGAGGTTGTCAGACAAGTCGGGGTGCGACGATGGCACCAAAGCGCCTGTCAGCCCTCACCCCACATCAAACATCACACCCTGCGCCAAAAGCAGCGCCGCGCCGAAATTCAGCGTGTTGGTGGCGCGCCGCATATACGCCTTCCAGCTGCCGGAAACCGCTTCGCGCCCGACCGCCAGAAGCTGCCCTCCTCCACGACACGCGCGAACAACGCGCCATCCTCCGGAATTTTCGCATCCGGCTTGAAAGAATGTGCGCAATCTTACTGTTTTTGATAGCAGCCAAGGCTGCTAAGCCTGCCGCAATTGAAGGGAAATTTCATGGATCCGATACTGGCCGAATGGGGCAGCATACTGCTTCGCTGGACACACGTGATCACGGGCATCGCGTGGATCGGCTCGTCCTTCTATTTCATGCATCTCGACGCTTCGATGCGGGCGATACCAGAGATTCCAGCGGGCAAAGGCGGCGCGGCGTGGGAAGTCCATGGCGGCGGCTTCTATGAAGTGAAGAAATACCTCGAGGCGCCGGCCCATCTGCCGCAGGAGATGATCTGGCACAAATGGCAGTCCTATTCGACCTGGATCAGCGGCTTCTTCCTGCTGGTATGGGTCTACTACGCCCAATCCGATCTCTATCTGATTGATCCGTCCGTGCGCGAACTGTCACCCTTTCAGGCCGTGATGATCGGTATCGGCGGCCTTGCGCTGGGCTGGCTGGTCTATGACGGGCTCTGCAAATCGCCGCTTGCCCGGAACGAGGCGGCGCTGGCGGCCGTTGGCTTCGCCTTCATGATCGCCATGACATATTTTTTCCAGCTGATGTTCTCGGGCCGCGGCGCACTGGTGCATATTGGCGCAATGATGGCGACCATGATGTCCGGGAACGTCTTTCTCATCATCATCCCGGGACAGAAGAAGATCATCGCAGCACTCACTTCAGGGCAGATTCCGGATCCCGCCCTGGGCAAACGGGCCAAGATCCGTTCGACGCACAACAATTACCTGACGCTTCCCGTGCTGTTCCTGATGCTGTCGAACCATTACCCGCTGCTCTATTCGACGCCCTATCTGCCCGCGATTGTCGGGCTGGTCCTGATTGCGGGCGCTCTCGTCCGCCACTTCTACAATGTGAGCCATGCGGGCAAACCGGAACCGTGGTGGACATGGGCCGTCGCCGCCATGTGCATGTGGCTGGCCCTCTGGATCACATCCACGGCTTCTCCCCTTGGCCGCGAACGGCTCGGCATGGGGCCGTTGCCGCCGTCCGTTTCACTGGTGTCGCAACCGAAAGCGCCGCAACAGGTCGTTGACATCGTTACAGGCCGTTGCGCCATGTGCCATGCCCGTGAACCGGCCTGGGCGGGAATCGGCATTGCCCCGAAGGGGGTTCTGCTGGATGGTCCGCAGGACATTCATCGCCAGAAGGAGGCAATCCGCATGCACAGCGTACTGACCCGCGCCATGCCGCCCAACAACATCACGGGCCTGACAATCGAGGAACGCCGCACGCTGGCCGCCTGGACCGGAACGCGCTGATCATGGTCCGCCCCATTCTCCCGGTCAGGCCCCTGACGCGCGATGCTTTTTCGCCCTTCGGCGACGTGGTCGATATCGAGGGCGGTTCGCCAATCACCATCAACGAAGGCTTTGCCGAGCGGGTGAACGGGCTGGCCAAAGTCGATATTGCGGGTGAAACGGGCATTGTGAACGTGTCGCTCTTCACCGCCAGATTACGGCCGCAGCCGATCCCGGTCCGCATGATGGAGCGCCATCCCCATGGCAGCCAGATGTTCTATCCCTTGCAGGACAATCCCTGGCTAGTGGTGGTCTGCGATGACCCGCATGCCGCGGCCTCGTACCAGGCCTTCCGCGCCAGCGGCCGGCAGGGCGTCAATTATGCCCGCAATATCTGGCATCATCCTTTGCTTGTGCTTGCAGATGGCGAACGGTTCATGGTCGTCGACCGCGGCGACAGGGCGCTCCAACCCCTGAACAATCTCGAAGAAGCCTGGCTTGAAGAAGACCGCTGGCTTGTGCTCCCTTTCGAAGGAAACATCTGACGTGACTGACGCAACCTACTATTCCGCCCTCGGCGGCCTTCCGCCCCAGACGCGGCTCATGACCGGACGGGCCATCTTCACCGAAGCCTATGCGGTCATTCCAAAGGGCGTCATGAGTGATATCGTGGCCAGCCTTCTGCCGCACTGGACCAATACGCGCGCCTGGATCATCGCACGTCCACTGTCCGGATTTGCCGAGACATTCGCGCAGTATATCGTTGAAGTCGGCCCGCACGGCGGCAGCAGCTCACCGGAGCCGGACCCGGAAGCGCAGGCTGCCATCTTTGTTGTCGAAGGCCATGTCGCGCTGACAATCGGCAGCATCATCCATCATCTTTCGCCAGGCGGTTTTGCCTATATACCGCCTGGCACATCATGGTCGGTGGACAATCCGCACCCCGACAGGGCCCGTTTCCACTGGGTGCGCAAACGTTACCAGCGTGTTCCGGGAATTCCATTGCCGGACCCCGTGGTGACCAGCGACGCCCTCGTTTCACCGAGCGCCATGCCGGACACGCAGGGGCGCTGGGCCACGACCCGCTTCGTCGATCCCGCCGATATCCGCCATGACATGCACATGACGATCGTCACCTTCGAACCGGGCGGTCTGATCCCTTTCGAGGAAACCCACGTCATGGAGCACGGTCTCTATGTGCTCGAGGGCAAGGCTGTCTACAAGCTTAACAGCGACTGGGTCGAGGTCGAGGCCGGCGATTTCATGTGGTTGAGGGCGTTCTGCCCGCAGGCCTGTTATGCGGGCGGTCCCGGGCGTTTCCGCTACCTTCTGTACAAGGACGTGAACCGCCATCCCTCGCTTGGTCTTTGAACTATTCCGCGCGGGAGGCCAGGCTGGCTTCCAGGCGGTCGAACAGCGGCGAGCGGCTGGCGAAAACATAATCCTGTTTCACCACCGAGACGTGATCCGCACCGGCAGCAACCAGGCGTGCCGAGAGATGTGCGGCATCCTCGGCGTTCACGGTGGCGAATAGCGGGGATGCAAGGGCGTCGGAGCTGATCCCGGCCCCGTGGTCCGTTGCCAGTGCCAACAGATCCTTGAGCACTGAAGCGGGTGCCGTGATACGAAGTTCCCGCGTTGTGCGCGCGGCCTGCTCGGCGGACAGGCGCCCCAGCACATTGCGGGCGAGACCGAGTGTTTCCGGTGACCAGCCGGCCAGCCTTGACGCTGCAAGATTGGCCTGCGATTTCAGCATCACTCCGTCGTCCAGCACCTTCAGGGCATTGGCCTCCAGCGTGCTGCCGGTCGTGGTGATATCGACAATGAACTCTGCGGTTCCCGAGGCCGGTGCGCCTTCTGTAGCGCCGAGGCTCTCGACGATGCGGTAATCGGCCACGCCATGCTCTGCAAAGAAACGGCGCGTCAGATTCACGTATTTCGTGGCGACCCGCATGCGCCTGTTGTGCGTGCTGTGGAAATCCGCCGCGATCTCCTCCAGATCTTCCATGCTGCTGGCGTCGATCCAGCCTTTCGGAACAGCCACGACGACATTGGCATGGCCGAAGCCCAGCGGTGACAGAAGTGCGATCTTGCGGTCGGCATCAGCCACCGCCTCGCGGATCAGGTCCTCGCCGGTGACACCGAAATGGGTATCGCCCGATTCAAGCTTGGCGACGATCTCGGACGCCGAGAGGAAGAGTATCTCGACGCCGGGCAGATCGCGGATGACGCCGCGATAGTCACGGCTGCCGCCCTCCTGGCTGAGATGCAGGCCCGCACGGGCGAAAAACGCCATCGTGTTTTCCTGCAGGCGTCCCTTGGATGGAACAGCGATGATGAGCTTGCCGGTCATGACGCCGCTCCCTGACTGGACGGCCTGAAGCGTTCGACCCAGACCGAGAAGCCGACGGCAGGAACATCATCGGCAGAGCCCAGACGCTTGAGCAGGGTGTCGTAGCGGCCGCCGCCGACCAGCGGCTTGGGGGAATCGGGAACAGCGGGCAGGATTTCGAAAACCATTCCAGTGTAATAATCGAGGTTGCGCACAAACCCGGCGGAAGCCGTGACGCTGGTGAGATCGATGCCCTGCGCCGCCATGAAACCGATGCGCGATTCATAGCGCTCGACCGAGGTCATGATATCAAGGCCATGGATCTGGCCCAGCTTGCGGATCGCTGTTGCGACGTGATCCGGATCACCCGAGATCGACAGGAACTGCTCCAGTATTCCGGCTTTGACGGGATCAAGCGTCCCGGCTCCCTCCTGTGCCTTGCGCAGGAAGCGCCCGGCGATTTCTTCCGCCGAGCGACCGCCCGCTGCCCGCACGCCGCTGATCGACAGCATGTCGCCGACGAAGGCGCGGGCGGCATCGCTCCTGGCGCCTTCCAGCGCCGACATGACACCGGCGTAGCGATCCAGACCCGAGCCGCTGCTGGCTTGCCCGAGAGCCTCTCCGGGCGACTTGCCCGCAGCCAGCCGCCGCTTGAGACGTCGCGCCAGACCTCGCGGCACGGCAAGGCTCTGAAGCACGCCATGGATCAGACCGGCATCACCCATGCGGATCGCGGGAGTTGTCTGGCCCAGAGTCTTTGCCGCCTTGATCGCCAGAGCCAGCACCTCGGCATCAGCTGCTTCCGCATCCGGCCGGCCAAGTGATTCGACGCCGGCCTGGATGAATTCACCGCTCTCGCCTTGCCTGTGCCGAAAGACAGGCCCGCAATAGGACATGGTTGCTTTCAGCGGGGCCGCAGCAGCGGCGACGGCCTGAAGGCAAAGAGGAATCGTGAATTCGGGTCTCAGGCACAGTTCCGCGCCGGCTGCATCCTGCGTGAGATAAAGGCGGCGGCGGATGTCTTCCCCCGACAGGTCAAGGAACACGCCGGCGCGCTGCAGCAAGGGCACATCCGCGCGCGGGTAGCCTGCCTGCTCCAGCAGATCGATCAGGATTTGTGTGTTGGCTTGCGGGGGCATGGCGGTGTCCGATTATCCGCAGCGGATAGCAGATGACGCGGGATGGTGCGACCGGTTCCGAAGAACAGGGTTACGGGATGTGGCTGATCGGCAACAGTGGGGGGCTTTGATCCGGCACTGCGGCAAACGCCGTTTCCGGAAAGCTGTTGTTTACCATATTCGGGATAGGTCTTCATGCAATAAAGCAAAGGCTTCTCAATGCGTTTTTCGACCATCATTCTCGCAGTCGGCCTCACATCGCTGCTTTCGGTATCAGCTGTCAGCGCCGCAGACATGCCGGGAAAAGTGATCAAACCGACCCCGCCGCCCGCTCCCTCGGCCGCCTGCCGTGAGACATCGGGTCTGCCGACTGATATCTTCGGCTTCTCGTCCGGTTCCGATGTGGCCGACCTTGGTTCATGGGGTGGCGCAGTGGAGTACAACGGCGCCTACGGGACCCGCTTCGGCGCCTTGAGCGGTCACAACATCAAGGCGCAGGTCTCGACCTCGCCGTTTCCCTGTCTGGAAATCGGGCCGTCGCTGAACTACGGCAGCGCCCGCCTGAACAACCGCATCGCTTTGACGAGCACCACCGCGACAGCCTTCGGCGGCCAGATCGAGTTCAAATACAAGATCTTGGGCCGCGCCACCCATGGCATCGGCCTCACTGTGACGGCGGAGCCCGGCTACAGCAGCGCCGACACCCGCCTGAGTGATCCGCTGACGCCGTTCTTCGGCTCGGAGCGCTCGCGCGCCGCCAGCAACTCCTTCAAGATCCTGACGGATTTCGCGCTGGTGCCCGACCGTATCTATGGTGCGTTCAACGTCGAGTACGGACAGGGCTGGAACAGCAGCGAAACCAATGGTCTCAATGGCTGCGCGCCCGCAATCGGACCCACCGGCGGATGGTGCCGGGCATCGAGCTTCAACGCGCGCGCCGCTGTTTCCGCCAAACTGGCCGAGAACTTTTTCCTCGGCGCCGAGGGGCAGTATCTCAGCGCCTATCAGGGCACTTTCCTCAACCGGATGAACGGCCATGCCTGGTTCATCGGCCCGACGGCATTCTGGCAGGCCACGGAGAAACTTGCGATTTCCGGCACCTTCGCCACGCAGGTTGCAGGACAGGCGCGCGGGACAGCGAATTCGCTCGATCTCAACAACTTCAGCCGCCACGTTGCCAAACTGAAGCTGGGCTACAGCTTCTGATCGTATCTCCCAGCTTGCGGAGGCTTCCCGGATAATGCGAGCATGGGGCAGAAAGAATCTGTCCCATGTCCAGTGCCCCGTTTGTCCTAGATCCAAACCTTGATGCCGATACGATTGTGCTGGGGCGTTTTGCGCTCTGTCGTGTCCTGCTGATGAATGATGCTCGCTATCCATGGCTTATTCTCGTGCCAGAAAAGCCTGATCTCGTGGAAATCATCGACCTCTGCGAGGACGACCAGATGCAGCTGATGCGCGAGATCGCGGCGGCATCGCAGGCGCTAAGGGCACTGTTCAATCCGGACAAGCTCAATGTCGGGGCTCTCGGCAACCGTGTGAGGCAATTGCACGTGCATGTGCTGGCGCGGTTTGTTTCGGATGCCGCATGGCCCGGCCCGGTGTGGGGCGTGGGGCAGGCGCAGCCCTATCCTTCACATATGGCTGGCGTGACGATGGACCGGTTGGTTGCCGCATTGAAGCCGCACGGCCTTGAGGAGAGCACCTGATGGATCTGTTTGAGGGGGCGACCACTACCGCCGCACCTGACCTCGGCTTTGCGACGCTGGCCTTTGACCGCGCGGCCTGGCGGCGGGAGGATGCCACGTGGCAAAGCGAGGCGCTGAACGCGCCGGATGCGCGCTTCATGGCCATCTGCCGGGATACCCCCGTGCTTGCCTTCGATGGTGGTGCGCTCAACCCGCTGCTGACGCTGGCGCGCGTGCGGGATCTGGGCAAAACGCGCGAAGCATTGTTTCTGGGTCTTGAGGATGGCGCACCGCGCTTTGCCTTTGATATCGCGGCGGATCTCTTCGAGGATCTGAAGTTGCGGGACGATCTCAAGCTGATCGACATGCGCTCGATCGCCATGCAGGGGCTGTTCTCACCTGGCGTGCTGAATGCCATCGGCACGGCGAAAGCAATGCTGCTCTGGCACAACCGGCACCGGTTCTGCAGCAACTGCGGCGTGGCGTCTGCCGCGACTTCTGCTGGCTGGAAGCGCCGCTGCGACGCCTGCAACACCGAGCATTTCCCGCGCACTGACCCCGTGGTGATCATGCTGGCGATCCGGGGGGACCAGTGCCTGATGGGCCGCGCACCGCAATTTCCCGAGGGGCGCTATTCCTGCCTCGCCGGGTTCATGGAGCCGGGTGAAACCATCGAGGATGCCGTGCGGCGCGAAATTCTGGAGGAAACCGGCGTGAAAACGGCACGCGTGCGCTATCTGACGGCGCAGCCCTGGCCGTTCCCGAGCTCGCTGATGATCGGCTGCCTGGCGGAAGCGACATCCAGCGAGATCACCATTGATGCGACGGAACTGGCGGATGCCCGCTGGTTCAGCCGCGAGGAAATCCGCCAGATCCTGCGCAACGAGCATCCCAGGGGGATCAGTTCGCCGCCGCGCATGGCAATTGCCAATCACATCATGCAGATGTTTGCCGATAGCGAGTGAAACGGGAAATCAGCCGTTCTTCGCGGCTTCTTCCCTGTAGGGATGGGCAGGATACACGCCGATGATGCGCAATTCCTTGGAGAAGAACATCAGTTCTTCCAGCGCGAGCTTCAGGCCTGTGTCATCTGGATGGCCATCGACCTCGGCATAGAACTGCGTGGCCGTGAACTGGCCTTCGACCATATAGCTCTCAAGCTTGGTCATGTTGACGCCGTTGGTCGCAAAGCCGCCCATGGCCTTGTAGAGTGCGGCTGGCACATTGCGGACGCGGAAAACAAAACTGGTAACCAGCGGCGCGCCGTTGCGCTGCGAGATTTTCGGCTTCTTCGACAGGACAACGAACCGCGTCGTGTTGTTGGCCTCGTCCTCCACATCCTCGGCCAGGATATGCAGGCCATAGATAGGGGCTGCAAGGCGTGGCGCCAGCGAAGCCTTTGTTACGTCCTGCCATTCCGACACCTGTCGTGCGGAGCCTGCCGTATCGCCCGCCACATGGGCCTTGAGACCCAGCTTGCGGATGATCTTGCGGCACTGGCCGATGGCGTGGACGTGGCTGTAGACATCCTTGATGGTCGAGAGAGACGCGCCCGGAATGGCCATGAGCTGAAAATGGATCGGCAGGAAATGCTCGCCGATGATATGCAGGCCCGACGTCGGCAGCAGATGGTGGATATCCGCCACGCGGCCTGCGATCGAGTTTTCGATCGGGATCATCGCAAGCGCCGCCGTGCCTTCCTGCACTGCCGCGAAAGCATCCTCGAAGGTCGGGCAGGGCAGGGGCTCCATCTCGGGGAATGCCTGATCACAGGCGGTATGCGAGTTGGCGCCGGGCTCGCCCTGGAAGGAAATCAGCTGTTTCATGGATGGAAAACTTTCACTCGCTATCTGTAGCGCAGGAGTTCGCGGGCAATGATGAGGTCGCCCGGTGTATCAACCCCGCGCGGCACATGATCAATCACCGCCACATCAATACGCATGCCCGCCTCGATGGCGCGCAATTGCTCCAGTTTCTCGCGAATCTCAAGCGGCGACGGCGGCAGGCTGACGAATCGTGCCAGCGCTCTGCGGCGATAGGCATAGAGCCCGACGTGGTGATAGAGCGGTCCCGGTCCGGCGGGGGCCGTGGCGCGGGTGAAATACAGCGCCCGCAGGCGGTTTGGCGCGATCTGCGACCCGATGAGCTTGACCACGGAACTTGCGGTCATCTCGTCCTCTTCCACGATCACGGCAGCGAGGGTCGCGATATCAACCGCTGTGTCCGCCAGCGGCAGCACGGAAACGGCGATGGCGCAAGGGTCAATCGTGGGAAAATCACCCTGAAGATTGACCACGATGTCGTGGATTGCATCTGGATCAGCCTTTTCCACAGCTTCGTGCACACGGTCCGAGCCAGAGGGGTGATCGGAGCGCGTCATGACGGCGCGTCCGCCAGCCGCCTCCACCGCAGCAGCAATATCACGGCTGTCCGTGGCGACGATGACAGGGCCCACGCCCGATTCCATGGCGCGCTCCCAGACATGCACGATCATCGGCTTGCCGTTGATATCGGCGAGCGGCTTGTTCGGCAGGCGGGTGGCTGCCATGCGGGCGGGGATGACGACGATGGGATCGGACATGGTATGGCTTGATCAACAGGGGTGAGGCGTCAAAAAGTAGCACGGATTTCAGGGCTTATACGGGTTGCGCAATCCGCGTCAAAGCGTCTATTGAACGCGAAAAATACGGTGTGAGAACTGATGCGTCGTTTTTGCGATGCGCCGGTTCAGCCGGGTGGCTGGAGAACGGGGATCATGGACTCCTTTGAGCTGAACAAGATCGCGGGCGCGGTGCTGGGTTCCCTGACATTCGTGATGCTGACGAGCTTTGGCGGCGAGCTTCTGTTCGCCGAAAAGAAATCCGAGAAGGCGGGCTACGAGCTGCCGATGCCTGCAGGTGCGGCTGTTGCGGCGTCTGCGCCTGCCGTGGCCGCCGAACCCATCGCGGTGCGTCTGGCATCCGCCGACAAGGCCAAGGGCGAAGCGACCTTCAAGCAATGTGCGACGTGTCATACGCCTGAAAAGGGCGGGGCCAACAAGGTTGGCCCGAACATGTGGGGTGTAGTGGGCCGTGCGCAGGGACAGGTTGCAGGCTTCACATATTCAGCCGGTCTCAAGACGGTTGCCGCAAAAGGCGAGAAGTGGGATTTCGAGAAGATCGACAAGTTCGTCGAAAACCCGAAGGGTTACATAACGGGCACGTCGATGTCTTATGCGGGCATTTCCAACCCGAAGAACCGGGCCGATCTCGTGGCCTATCTCAACACGCTTTCGGACAGCCCGCTGGCCCTGCCGAAGTGAACCGCCCGATATCGTGACTGAAATGGGCACGACAGGCCTTTTTTGCTGGAGCGGTCACAACCCTATGAATTGCCATTCAGCCCGATCCTGACATGATGCGCCGATGGTTCTGGTGCAGCGTGCGTCCCGGTGGGGGAGGGTCTGGCTGGCGGCTTTCTTGGCTGCCGCTTGTGCATGGCCGTTCGCTTGTGCGCAAGCGGAGGAAGCTGACAGGTGGCGTCATGCCATTTCACTCACTGGCGATCCCAGGTACGGTCCGGATTTCCGCTATCCCGATTATGTGAATCCCGATGCCCCTAAGGGCGGTCGGGTTCGGCTGGCGGCGTCCGGCACGTTCGACAATTTCAATCCCTTCATCAGCGGCGTGAAGGGCAGTCTCGCATCCCATCTCATGATGATCTACGAGCCGCTGCTGTGGGCATCATTGGACGAGCCCACCACGGAGTATGGCCTTTTGGCGGAAGCCGTGGCCTTTCCTGATGACTATTCCTCCGTGTCATATCGCCTGCGCCCGGAAGCGCGCTGGCATGATGGGAGACCGGTTACTGCCGATGATGTGATCTTCTCGTTCGAGGCATGGAAGCGGCTGTCACCGCAGTGGAACCGGCTTCTGCTCAAGGTCAGCGGGGTCGAGAAGCTTTCGGAGCGCGAGGTGCGGTTTACCTTCAACGAAAAGGGGGACCCGGCGCTGCCGCTCTACGTCGGGCAGATGAGCATCCTGCCCAGGCACTGGTGGCAGGGCGCCGACGCACTGGGCAGGCCCCGTGATATCGAGATGACGACGCTTGAGCCGCCGCTCGGCTCCGGGCCCTATGCGGTCAAGAGCGTTATCGCGGGACGCTCCATTACATACGAGCGCGTCACAGATTATTGGGGCCGGAATATCCCGATCCGTGTGGGCACGGAGAATCTGGACCAGATCCAGATCGAATATTTCCGCGACGCCAATGTGATGTTCGAGGCCTTCCGGGCTGATCTGATCGATGTCCGGCGCGAAATCAGCATCAAATCGTGGGTCGTCGGCTATGATTTTGCGGCTGTGCGGGACGGGCGGGTGATCAAGGAAAGCTTCGGGATCGCGCGGCTCGGCATCGTGAAAGCCTTTGTCTTCAATCTGCGCCGCGCCAAATTTCAGGACCTGCGTGTCCGGCGCGCACTGGCCATGGCGTACAGCTTCGCGGATGTGAACCGGAACGTGTTCCACTCGCTGCTGTCGCGGGTGGACTCCTACTTCCCGCAAACGGACTTTGAAGCGCATGGCCCGCTGTCCCAGAATGAGCGTGATCTCCTGAAGGCGCTTCCGGAGGCGCCTCATCCCGATTCACTCGCCGAGCCCCGCGCCTCTACCAGCCCTGTTACCAGCCGCAACAACCTCTTCAATGCATTGGAACTGTTGAAGGAAGCCGGATTTCGCCTGAAGGATGGCCGTTTGCTCAACGCGAAGGGGGAGCAACTGAGCATAGAGTTTGTGCTTGACGATCCTTCGATGGAAAAGGTTGCGTCGGCTTATGGCAGCCAGCTAGCCAAGCTTGGCGTCGGGGTCCAGATCCGTGTCGTGGATGACGTGCAGTACCAGAACCGCATGCGCACGTTCGATTTCGATATCGCCGCGCATGGCTGGGTGCAGGGCCATGCGCCCGGCAGCGAGCAGCGCGAATACTGGACGACGGAAAGCGCCGGTCAGCGCGGCACCAACAACCTTGGCGGCCTGAAGAGCCCGCTGGTGGATGTGCTGGCGGAAAAGCTGGTGCTGGCCCCTGACCGCGCCGCGAAGGTGGCGGCAGGGCGGTTGCTGGACCGTGTGCTGCGCACCAGCGTCATCGGCATTCCCATCATGACCGAGGACAAGGAACTGGTGGCGCGCTGGGACCGCTTCGCCCGCCCCGCCGTGATGCCGCGCTATGGAGCAACGGCGTTTCCGGCGATCTGGTGGTGGGATGAAGCGAAGGCGCAAAAGACCGGCGGGAAAAACTCGGGAATCAAAAGCCGCTGATGATTGGCTTTTGGACATGATGCTTCCTATCTTGGGTTGATCGAGATTCGCGTGACAGGAGCGCCGGGATGAAGCGGGAAACCATGGTTCCAGGGCCAAGCCGCCGGACAGTGATCGCAGGGGGCGCGGCGGCAGTTCTGGCAGGGAGTCTTCAACCTGCGAAAGCTGCCGTGGACTGGTCCAGTGCGAAGCACGGGCTGTCGTTCTTCGGTGACCTCAAGCAGCCGGCTGATTTCAAGCATTTCGGCTATGTGAACCCAGCAGCGCCCAAGGGCGGCGCTGTTTCGATGCAGATCAGCTCGACGGCGGGCAACCAGAGCTTCAACACATTCAACTCACTCAATGTCTTCATTCTGAAAGGGGAAGGGGCTGCGGGAGTTCCGGCAATTTTCGACAGCCTGATGAGCGGCACGGGCGATGAGCCGGATGCGCTTTATGGTCTGGTTGCCGAAGCAGTTTTGAAGACTGACGATAAGCCCGAATGGCGTTTCAAGCTTCGCAGGGAAGCCCGCTTTCACGACGGATCGCCGCTGACGGCCGAAGACGCAGCTTTCTCGTTCCAGTTGATGAAATCAAAGGGGCATCCGCGTTTCCACATGCTTCTGCGCGATCTTGTGGCGGCGGAAGCGGAAGCGCCTGACGTGTTGCGGATCGAACTGAAGCCCGGCCCGCCCCGTGATCTGATCCTGACGGTCGCCGGTATGCCAATCTTCTCCAAAGCCTATTATACCGCGAAAAACTTTGATGAGACGACACTTGAGGCGCCTCTTGGCTCCGGGGCCTATAAGGTTGGCCGGTTCGAACAAGGGCGCTTTATCGAACTGGAGCGGGTGGCGAACTACTGGGGCAAAGACCTCCCGGTCAATGTGGGCCAGAACAATTTCGACATCATGCGCTGGGAATATTTCCGGGACCGTACTGTTGCGTTCGAAGGCTTCAAGGGGCGCGTTTTCACGATACGGCAGGAAGCCACTTCCCGCACATGGGCGACTGGATATGATTTTCCGGCCATGAAGGATGGCCGTGTGGTGCGCGACCAGATCCGCACGAATGGACCGAGTGCCATCCAGGGTTGGCACATGAATTTGCGGCGGGACAAGTTCAAGGACCGGCGTGTGCGCGAGGCTATTATCCTGGCTTTCGACTTCGAGTGGACCAATGCGCAATTGATGTTCAATTCGTACAAGCGAACGGCTTCATTCTTCCAGAACACGCCATTGATGGCGACGGGCAAGCCCTCGCCTGAAGAAATCGCTCTGCTTGAGCCATTCCGCAAGGACCTTTCCGACGAGGTCTTTGGCGAGCCTTTCGTGCCACCCGTAAGCGACGCATCGGGGCAAGATCGCAACATCCTCCGCCGTTCTGGTCAGTTGCTGCAGGAGGCTGGGTTGAAACGTGATGGCAATGTCCTGCGTTTGCCAAGTGGACAGCCCTTGCAGATCGAGTTTCTCGATTTCGAGCCATCCCTTCAGCCCCATATGGGAGGTCTGATCAAGAATCTGAAATTGCTCGGTATTGATGCCAGCTTCCGCACTGTCGATCCGGTCCAGTATCAGAAACGCACCGACGACTTTGATTTCGATATCATCGGCAGAAATCTGGGAAGTTCGCTCACACCTGGAGATTCGCTGCGCAATGTGTACGGGTCGGAAGCCTCCAAGCGGAACGGATCGTACAATTCCTCAGGCATTGCGAGTTCGGTCGTTGATGCGCTGATCGAGCGCATCTCGCGGGCTAACAGCAGAGATGAATTGACAATCGCCTGCCGTGCTTTGGACAGGGTATTGCGCGCGACCTACAGCATGATTCCCGGATGGCATAACGACAGCGCCTGGCTTGCATACTGGAATGTCTTCGGCAAACCGGAACGCCCGCCAAACTTTGCGCCGACATCCGGGTTCATGCCGGTCATCACCAGCACTTGGTGGTACGATCAAGAGAAAGCTAAGAAGTTGGGACTCTGATGCCGAATCAGTGACCGCAACGATTTCCGGAGCCCATGCTCGCCTATATCGCCCGCCGCCTTCTCCTGATGATCCCGACATTGTTCGGGATCATGCTGGTGTCTTTCGTCATCGTGCAGTTTGCGCCCGGTGGCCCGGTGGAGCGCGTCATTGCGCAGTTGCAGGGCAACAACACCGATCCCGCCTCGCGCATCGGCGGCGGCTCCGGTGATCTGGCGGGGGGCAGCGGCGGCGGGGACGGCGGGTCC
>CAXTUM010000009.1:0-15196 GCA_964247205.1 uncultured Beijerinckiaceae bacterium | reverse complement strand
TCGACCGGCGGCGTAGTGAACCCCAGCACCACCATCGCGCCGCCCTGCCGGCCCATCACGCGGTAGACCTCCGGCCAGCGCCGGTCATTGCAGATGCACATGCCGAAGAGCCCGCCCATGGTGCGCCAGACCGGAAATCCCAGATCGCCCGGCTCGAAATAGCGCTTTTCCAGATGCTGGTGGGTGCGGTCAGGGTCAAACTCCACATGCCCGGGCAGATGGACCTTGCGGTAGATGCCGACGGTTGAGCCTGACTGGTCCACAAGAATCGATGTGTTGAAATGTAGGCCCTCTGGAGTCAGCTCTGCATAGCCGAAGCTCAGACCCATGCCAAAAGCCTTGGCCTTGTCGAACAGCGGTTGCACTGCGGGGTTCGGCATCGCATGTTCGAACCAGTGATCGGCCTCGGCGCGGTCCTCATGGTGCCAGCGTGGAAAGAACGTGGTCAGCGCCAGTTCGGGATAAACAATAAACTCCGCGCCTTTTGCCTTCGCCTGTTCCATCAGGTCGAGCATGCGGGCGACCACGTGCTGACGTCCTTCCGCCTTCTGGATTGGCCCAAGCTGGGCAGCGGCTACTGAGATGATGCGGGACATAGTGGACTCCGGCTAGTGTGCGACGCGGTGTTCAAGCCTGCTCATGAGACGGACGAACGGCCAGAGCAGCAGGAGATAGATGCCGGCGGCCAGCACCACCGGTGAGGAATTATAGGTGACAGAGCGCGCCATCTCGGCGGAGTGCAGCAATTCCGGCAGGGCGACGACGGACGCGAGCGATGTCAGCTTCACCACCTCGATGGTGTTGGACACGAGATCGGGCAGCACGTTGCGTACGGCCTGCGGCAGGATGACATGCGCCATGATCTGCGGCCCGCGCAAGCCTGTGGAGCGCGCCGCCTCCCATTGTCCGCGCCCGACTGATTCAATGCCCGCGCGGAAGATTTCACCGTAGAAACTGGCATTGTTCAGCAGGAACGCCAGACACACCGCCGTGAAAGGGCTGAGACGGATGCCCGCGAACGGCAGGCCTGCGTAGATCAGGATCAGCAGCACCAGCGGCGGCAAGGCGCGGAACAGCGTGATGCAGGCCGAGACAGCTCGGCGCAGAACCGAGCTTCGGGATTGCGACGCCAGCGCCACCAGCAAACCGCCGACGAGACCCAGCGGGATGACCGCGGCGCAGATCAGCAGCGTCATCGTCAGGCCTTTGAGGATCAACGGCCAGGCCTGCCGCATGACATCGAAGTTGAAAAACTGCTGGGCAATGAGATCCATCGCTCACGCCCTCTTCCAGGCGAAGCGGCGCTCGATCCAGCCGCCGAGCATGACCACGGGAATGAAAATGATCAGATAGGCGCAGGCCCCCACCATGAGGGGCGTGGCATTGCCGGAGAAGGACACAGCCGTTGTCGCCTGATTGAGGATTTCACCCACTCCGATCACGGTGCCAAGCGCCGTGTTCTTGGTGATTGCAATGGTGCGGTTGGTGAGCGGCGGGATGGTGAGGCGCACAGCCTGAGGCAGGATGACATGGGTCAGCATCGGCAGGAAGCCAAGACCGGTGGAGCGCGCGGCATCCCATTGCCCCTTGCGCACCGAGAGAATGCCCGCCCAGATGATCTCCTCCACGAATGCCGCAAGAACCAGCGACAGCACGAGCCAGAGCACGGCGAAACTCGACAGGTTGATGCCAAGGCCGGGCAAGCCGAAATAAATCAGCAGCACCGGAACCAGCGGCGGCAGGGCGCGCAGCATATCTACGAAGATAATAATCAGTGCGTTGATGGTCTTGATGCCGCGTGCCCTCACGATGGCGAGCGTAAAGCCCAGCGCAAAGCCTGTGATCACCACCGCCACGGCGATCTTGATCGTGATCAGCATGCCCTTTCCGATCAGCGGGATGCTGGACCGGATGAGATCCGGCCGGAAGAACGTGTCGAGGAAATGGGCGAAGTCCATCAGCGCACGATCTCGGATACGAAGGCGCGCGTGCGCTCCTCCTGCGGTGCGCCGAAGATGCGGTCTGGACTCCCCTGTTCGACGATCACGCCCCCGTCCATGAAGATGACGCGGTCCGCTGCCTCGCGGGCAAAGCGCATTTCGTGGCTGACCACAACCATGGTCATGCCGGCGGCCTTCAGGTCGCGCATCACAGCGAGAACCGAACCCACGAGTTCTGGATCAAGCGCCGAGGTCGGCTCGTCGAAGAGAACAATCTTCGGTTCCAGCGCCAGACAGCGGGCGATGGCGACACGCTGCTGCTGACCGCCCGACAGTTCGGCGGGATACGCCACAGCCTTGTCGGCCAGACCGACACGGGCCAGCGCCGCCCTGCCCTTTTTGTCAGCAGCCTCGCGGTCGAGCTTCAGCACCTTGCGAAGCGCAAGCGTCACGTTGCCCAGCGCGCTCATGTGCGGATAGAGATTGAAGGACTGGAAAACCATACCGATCTTCAGCCGCATCGCTGCAAGATCGGTGGATGCCGCCAGCATGTCCGTTCCGTCCACGATGATCTCGCCGCTGTCAGGCTCCTCCAGCCGGTTGCAGCAGCGCAGCAATGTCGATTTGCCCGAGCCAGAAGGGCCTATCACGAAGACCAACTCGGATGGCTTCACCGCGAGGTCAACGCTTTTCAGGACAGGAAGCGTGCCAAAGCTCTTCACGAGACGGCGCACATCGAGAATGGGCGCCGCCGATGTCGGGTTAGACATGTTTCTTCGTCAGCCGCAGGACGGTGCGCGCGGGGTGGCGTCATAACCCGGTAAATCAGGAACGCCGGTGCCGGGGAAGACCGTCACGGCGGCAGAGCCCGGCGCTGGTTTGACGCCGAACCACTTCTCGTGCAGTTTCGCCACTGTGCCATCGAGTTTCAGGCACTCAATGGCGTTTTCGAGTGTCGCCCGCATCGGCTCGTTGCCTTTGCGGATGGTCATGGCCCAGACAAGGCCAGTTGAATGCAGGTAAGAGAGCTTCAGCGCCGGGTTCTGCTTCACCGCCCATGCGCCGACCGTGTTGCCCGTGATGTTGGCGGCGGCGCGTCCAGCCATCACGGCCTGCACAGCGTCGGTCTGCGTGCCGAAACTCTCGACCGTCCAGCCGATCTGGGCCTCAAGGCCTCGCGCCCAGGAATCGTAAGCCGAGCCCTTGTTGACCGTCACGACCTTGCCTTTGAAATCCTCGAGTTTTGTCGCGACGGGCTCGTTGCGGCCAACCACAAACTGGAAATCGGTGTTGAGATAGCCTTCCGTGAACAGCATGCTCTCTGCACGCTCCTTGGTGGCGGTCACGGGAGCAGCGATGAAATCATAGGTGCCTGCCTGCATCGCAGGCAGAAGGCCCGAGAACTGGGCGGAATCGATCTTGAGCGGCCGCTTCAGCTTTTCGCCGATGGCCTTGGCCAAATCGACGTTGAACCCCTGGATGCCGCCGGTTGCGAGGTCCGGAAAGGCATGCGGCGCGAACGTGCCATCCACGGCGGTTTTCAGCTCCTGTGCTGCCGCACTTCCCGCCGCCAGAACCGCCGCGAAGGCGATTCCCAGTCCTGTCCTGACACCAGCCATGATACCCACTCCCCTGCGGCGTTGCGCCATGATCCTGAATGCAAAGGCTAGGCCAGTGCGGGCAAGCTTGGCAAGGGCATTGCATACATCTTGCGTGCATGGCCATTGACGGCACCGGCCCCGATGCCGTTAGCTGCGGGAATTATTGCGGGAGATGACAATGACACTTTTGCGTTCGACGGGACTACTGGCCGCAGGACTTGTGGCACTCGGCACAGCGACTGCTGACGCCAAGACACTGCGCTGGTCGTCGCAGGGCGATATCGCCACGATGGACCCCTATGCGCATACCGAGAGCTTCACCTCCAACATGCACCACCATATCTACGATCCGCTGGTACGCCGGAACAAGGATCTGCAGATCGAGCCTGCGCTGGCGACAGCCTGGACCATCGAAGCACCGGACCGCTGGCGCTTCAAGCTTCGGCCTGGTGTGAAATTCCACAATGGAGCGGCTTTCACGGCGGATGATGTCGTTGCGTCGATCACGCGGCTGATCCACCCGGGATCGCGCGCCAAGGGTAACCTGTCCAATGTGACGAAGGCGGAGAAGGTGGACGAACTGACGGTCGATATCACCCTGACCGGGCCTTATCCGCTGCTGCTGAATGACCTCTCCGGCGTCTTCATCATGAGCAAGTCGTGGCTGGAGACCAACAACGCGGTGATTCCGGGCAACACCACCACGGGAGTCACCACATTTGCCTCCACCAACGCCAATGGCACCGGCCCCTTCGTGCTGGAGAACTATCAGCCGGACAACCGCACCACAATGACCGTGAACCCGAACTGGTGGGACAAACCGGCGCATAACGTCACGCGGATCGAATTCCGGCCGATCAAGTCCGATGCAACGCGGGTCGCTGCGCTGCTTTCGGGCGAGATTGACATGATGGCGCCTGCGCCCTTGCAGGATCTCGCCCGCATCAGCGGCGCAGACGGCTTCAAGGTGGTGGAAGAGCCCTCGCTCCGGCTGATCTTTCTCGGCCTCAACCACAGGGCGGAATTGCAGGGCGACCCCGGCAAGCCCAACCCGATGAGGGACAAGCGCGTACGGCAGGCGCTTTGGCACGCCATCGATCTGGAAACGATCCACCGCAGGGTGATGCGGGCGAAGTCGCGCAATGTCGGCACGATGGTGGCCCCGCCGATCCCGGGATATGCCGCCGCGCTTGATGCGCCGCTGGTGTTCAATGTTGAATTGGCGAAGAAACTGCTGGCGGAAGCCGGGTTTCCCAATGGCTTCAAGACAAAGCTCAATTGCTCCAATGACCGCTACATTGCAGACGAGCAGACCTGCGTTGCTATCGCAGCGATGTGGACACGCGCCGGTGTCACGGTTGAGCTGAAGACCGAGAGCCGTGCGACTTATTTCCCGCTCGTCGACAAGGGCGAGAGCGATGCCTATATCCTGGGCTGGGCAACGCTGCCGCCGATGGACAGCTATTCCGTGGCGTCGGCTCTGCTGCACTCGAAGACCGGCGCTTTCGGCGGCAACAACCCCAACGGTCTGGCTGATCCGCGCCTCGATGACCTGACGAAGAAGGCTGCTGTGGAACTTGATGAAACCAAACGCCGCGCATTCCTGACCGAGGCTCTGAAAATCACGCGGGACGAAGCCTACTTCATTCCGCTCCACCAGCAGCCCGTGGCCTGGGCCATGAAGAAGAACATCGAGGTGCCGGTTTTCGCGGATGAGTATGTACGGCTCTGGTTCGCGACGGTGAATTGAAGCGCATGCAGCCATGCTGCGTATCCTCCTCTCCCGTCTCGCGCAGATGCTGATGGTGATGGCGGCGGTGACGGCCGTCGCCTTCGTCATTTTCCGCTACGTCGGCGACCCAGTCCTGATCATGTCGCGAGAAGATGCAACCCAAGCTGAGAAAATGGCGTTGCGTGAGCAGCTTGGACTGGATCAACCAGTAGTGATGCAGTTCGCCAAATTCGTGGTCCGTGTGGCGACCGGTGATCTCGGCAACAGCTTCCGCAACCAGCGCCCTGTGTCAGGCCTCATTGCAGAGCGCCTGCCCGCCACGCTGGAACTGGTTTTCGTGGCGACCGTACTGGCGCTGGTCTTGGGCATTCCGCTCGGCGTCTATTGCGCCCTTAAGCCTGCAAGCTGGCTCACACGGGCCATCCAGACAGTCTCCCTTATCGGCATATCGACTCCCACATTTGTAACAGGAATCGTGCTGATCCTTGTTTTCTCGGTCTGGCTGAAATGGCTGCCCTCATTCGGGCGGGGTGATGTCGTTAGACTCGGCTGGTGGAGCACCGGGTTCCTGACCGCCAGCGGCTTGCGCTCCCTGGTCCTGCCCTCCATCACACTGGCGCTGTTCCAGATCACGCTGATCATGCGTCTCGTGCGGGCCGAGATGCTCGATGTGCTCTCTTCGGACTATATCCGCTATGCGAGGGCACGCGGATTGCCTGCCGGATACATCCATCGCAAGCTCGCCCTGCGCAATGCGCTGATGCCGGTCATCACCGTCACTGGCCTGCAGATCGGCGCGCTTATCGCCTTCGCCATCGTGACGGAAACCGTCTTCCAGTGGCCCGGGATGGGGTTGCTTTTCATTCAGGCCGTGTCGTTCGTGGACCTGCCTGTCATGGCGGCCTATCTGCTGTTCGTCGGCTTCATCTTCGTCTCGCTCAACATGATCGTGGACGTGATCTACGCGCTGGTTGATCCCCGCCTGCGGACGAGGGCAGCATGAGCGCCATCACGCCCGCCAGAAGCAGGAGGCATGCGCCGGTTGGTGTGCTCGCGGCGGCCGGCATTGCCGCACTCCTGATCCTCTCGGCAGCTTTCGCCCCTTTGCTCGCGCCAAGCAATCCGCTCGATCTCGCCACGTTCAATCTGGCGGACAGCGAGATTCCGCCGGTGTGGGCCGAAGGCGGCGACCGGCGATTCTTGCTTGGCACCGACAATCAGGGCCGCGACATGCTGTCGGCCATTCTCTACGGGGCGCGCGTTTCGATCATGATCGGCGGCGGCGCAGTGCTGCTGGCGGCTGTCATCGGCGTATCGCTCGGATTGATGGCGGGCTATCTCGGAGGGCGCACCGATGCCGTGATCATGCGCATCGGCGATGTGATCCTGTCCTTCCCGACAATCCTGCTCGCGCTGCTGGTGGCTGGCCTTGCCCGCGCTGTCATCCCGGAAGCCGCGAACCCGCGCTACGTGCCCTTCGTGCTGATCAGCGCCATCGCCATCCATGAATGGGTGCAGTACGCCCGCACGGTGCGCGCGGCCACGATGGTGGAAAGCGCGCGGGATTACGTGAAGGCGGCACGTGTCATCGGCCTGCCGTCTACGCGCATCATGTTCCGGCACATCCTGCCCAATGTGATGAGCCCGGTGCTGGTCATCGCCACGATCAATCTCGCGGGCGCCGTGCTGACGGAGGCCACCCTTTCCTTCCTTGGCGTCGGCATGCCGCCGACCTATCCCTCGCTGGGCACGCTGATCCGCATCGGCAACGAGTTCGTCTTCTCCGGCATCTGGTGGATTGCGCTGTTCCCGGCGCTGGCCCTGGTCATCCTCGTGCTGGCCGTGAACGTGGTCGGTGACTGGCTGCGTGACAGGTTCAATCCCAAGCTGAGGGGAAGGGGATGAGCGTGGTCCCTGCCCTCGCCATAGAGAACCTGCGCGTCGAATATCCGCGCGATGACGGCAACGTGCTTGTGGCTGTGGACAATGTCTCGCTCAGCATCATGCCAGGCGAAATCCATGCCGTCGTCGGCGAGTCCGGCGCGGGCAAGACCACGGTCGCCAATGCCCTGATCGGCCTGATCGAGAAGCCGGGGCGTGTCGCATCCGGCACTATGCGGATCGGAGGCGCGCTTCTCGATCCTGTGACCGGCAAGGGACAAGGCGTGCAGCTCGGGCGCGACATAGGCGTGATCTTCCAGGACCCGATGACCAGCCTCAATCCGCTGTTCACCATCGAGAGCCAGCTGACCGAGACAATGCGGTTTCATCTGGGGCTCAACGCTTCCGAAACACGGGCGCGGGCGCTCGACCTGATGCAGGCTGTCGGCATTCCCGAGCCCGAGCGGCGGCTGAAAAGCTATCCCCATCAGCTCTCCGGAGGGCAACGGCAGCGCGTGGTGATTGCAGCGGCGCTCTCCTGCAATCCGAAGCTGCTGGTGGCGGATGAGCCGACGACGGCGCTCGATGTCTCGATTCAGGCGCAGATCCTGACACTGATCAAGGATCTGGCCCGCACGCGCGGGCTCGGCGTCATGCTCGTCACGCACAATATGGGCGTGGTGGCGGAAACGGCCAACACCGTCACGGTCATGGTGCGCGGCAAGGCGGTGGAGCAGGGACCGGTGGCGGATGTCCTGCGCAATCCGCAGCATACTTATACGAAGGGTTTGCTGGCGGCGGTTCCACGCTTTGACCGGAAGCTGGATCGCTTTTCAGTCATGACGGCGGACAATGCGCTTACGGCTCATGCGGCCCGCAAATCCATCGCGGGCAAGAAGCCTGTGGAGAATACCGGAAGCACCGGACCATTGCTGACGGTCGAAAACCTGACCGTCGATTACATCACGCGAGGGTGGCTGCCGGGCAGCAGCGGGCGCACCATGCGCGCCGTGGATGGTGTTTCTTTCGAGATACGAAGTGGCGAGACACTTGGCCTCGTGGGAGAAAGCGGCTGCGGCAAGACCACTGTGGCCAGCGTCATCGCCGGTCTGGTGCAGCCGACATCCGGTCGCGTGCTCTATGGCGGTGAGCCGATCGCGGGCGGCACGGCAACACGCTCAACCAGACGGGTGTCCCGGCAGGCGCTCCAGATGATTTTTCAGGACCCCTACGCCTCGCTCAATCCGCGCATGCGTGTCGGCTCAATTCTGGCGGAGCCGGTTCTGTTCTACAAGCTGGCCGCGAACCGGGCGGATGCGGCAGAGGATGCCGCCATCCTGCTCGAAGCGGTCGGCCTCGAACGCGAGCATGCCGGACGCTTTCCCTTCGCCTTCTCCGGCGGGCAGCGCCAGCGCATCTCCATCGCCAGGGCGCTGGGGGCGCGGCCGCGCCTGCTGATCTGCGACGAGCCGACGTCATCACTTGATGTCTCGGTGCAGGCCCAGATCCTGAACCTGATCAAGGATTTGCGCGATGCCACAGGCCTCACCCTGCTGCTGATCAGCCACGACCTCGCGGTCGTCCGTCAGATGTGCGACCGCGTGGCAGTGATGCAGGCCGGCAGAATTGTCGAGATGAACGACACAGAGGCGCTCTTCGAGTCCCCATTACATGCCTACACCCGCGAGCTTCTGTCGCTCGTGCCCCGTATCGACCGCATCAGCGCAGCGTGAATTCCAAGGGAGATAATCATGGCTGATATCCTCATCATCAACGGCATCGTCGTCACCATGGATGGCAAGCGCCGCGTCATCGAGGATGGAGCTGTCGCGATCACGGGAGACCGGATCGTGGCCGTCGGCACAACCGCGCAGGTCACCGCGAAGCATCAGGCGAAGAAGGTCATCGACGCATCCCGCAAGATCGTCATGCCCGGCTTCATTGATGCCCATGCCCATGCCGGGCACGGCTTCATCAAGACGCTGGGCGGCGGGCGATCCGACCTCTGGTACGCAGCCTGCGGCTACACCTACACGCAAGGATCGACGCCGGAGTTCTGGCGTGCGGAGGCGCAGCTGGCGGCGCTGGAGCGGTTGCGGTTCGGCGTTACCACAGGCGTCTCGCTGCTCGGCGGCGGCGACACCATCCTGCGCACGGATGAGCCAGTCTATGGCGATGCACATTGCGACGGCGTAAAGGAGGTCGGCACGCGTTCCTTCGTTGCCGTTGGCTCGACACGGCCTCCGCATCCGCTCACCTACGGCAGCTGGAAGGGCAAGAAAGCCACGACCTATCCCGTCACGTTCGAGCGCCAGTTTGCGACCTGTGAAACGCTGATCAAAAGCTGGCACGGCAAGCACGGGCAGCGAATCAACATCGCACTGATCACGCCGACCTTGCGGGAGGAGCATCACAAGGAATTGTCCGCCGACGATATGGACAAGGCCATGGCGCAGGCGAAACAGGTGAGCAGGCTCGCCCGCACCAATGGCCTCGTCTTCACCCAGGACGGTCATACGAAGGGCTCAGTCGCTTTTGCCCACAAGCTGGGCATTCTGGGGCCGGAGGCATTGCTTTCCCATTCCACCGGGCTGACAAAAAAGGAAATCGCGATCTGTGCAAAGACCGACACCAGGATCGCGCACAACCCCAGCGCCATCGCATCGGTACTGGCGCGCTGCCCCGCCATCGAACTGATGGACGCCGGCGTCACCGTGGCGCTTGGTTCCGACGCCACTGCGCCGGACCGCAGCGGCGACATGTTCCGCCACATGCAGCAGGCGATGCATTATCACAAAACCTTCTTCAAGGACCCGAAGGTGCTGCCGCCGGGCAAGGCTCTGGAGATGTGCACGATCGATGGCGCCAAGGCGCTGGGCATGGAGAGTGAGATCGGATCGCTCGAAAAGGGCAAGAAGGCGGATGTTGTGCTGGTCGATCTGGCGCGGCCGCATCTCTATCCGCTGCATATGCCGGTCTATCGGCTCGTCTGTTTCGCCAACGGCAACGATGTCGCGACGGTCATCGTCAATGGCAAGGTGCTGATGGAAGACCGCATGGTGAAAAGCGTCAACGAGGAAAAAGTGCTGGAAACTGCGCAGACCGAGGCGGAACTGATGCTGGACCGCGGCAAATTCCGGCCTCTCCTCAAGACCCTGCCGACGTTCTGGGGTCATACGCGGGGGTGAACACATTGACAGAAACATTCGAACGTCGGCAGTTCTGCGAGATCCGGCGCAACTTCCAGACCTGCCGGGCGAACGGGCTGATTGACCGTCAGCCCGGGGCGAGGAGGCCGCAGTCGGCGGCGGCCATGGCGCTGGCCTGGAGCTTCCCTGCTATGGCTGCACGCGCCCCGGGCAGGAACGGCGGCCAAGGGCCTTCGGGTCTCGCCGGGCGCCATCCGGATGCGTTCGGCAGTGGCCAGAGGTAATCGCAATACAGGCTTCTGCTTTGCTTCTGACCTGCGCTCCCGCACCGCTGCGGCCGCCTGGATTCCAAGTCTGGCTTGGTCAGGGCGTGCGTTTAGCGCTCTGTGATGCAACCGGCCCAACCCCGCACTGTGTGTGCTCAGCTTGAGCACCGCAAAGCAGTTTCAGCTTGCCCTCGGATGGAGCTTCGCGCGAAACTGATTGCCTGCAGTTGACTCCTGGGAGGGGATCGCCATGCGCCGGTTCGTTTTGTTCGTTGTGATACTGTTCACGTTGCTGCAGCCTGCGGCCGCGCAGGAGCTCCGGATCGGCCTGCAAAGCGAGATCACTTCAGTCGATCCGCATTTCCAGAACTACGGGCCGAACAACAGCATGTCCCGCAACATCTTCGAAGCTCTGATCCAGTTCGACAAGGACGACAACATGCTGCCAGGCCTCGCCGAGAGCTGGAAAGCGCTCAGCGACACAACATGGGAATTCAAGCTCAGGAAGGGCGTCAAATTTCACGACGGTTCGGACTTCACTGCTGATGACGTGCTGTTCAGCATGGAGCGTATCCGCACCATGCAGCGCTCGCCGAACCCGTTCAACACATTCATCTCGAACCGGACGGTGGAGAAGATCGACGACCATACCGTGCGCTTCGTCAGCCGCGAGGCTGATCCCCTGATCGTCAACTACCTGCCGCAGCTCGCGATCTCCTCGGCAAAGGCGGGCCAGAACGCCACGCAGGACGATTTCAACCAGGGACGCGCTGCGATCGGCACAGGCCCCTATCGCTTCGTCCGCTGGGCGCCGAGCGACCGCGTCGTAGTCGAGCGGCACGAGAGCTACTGGGGGCCGAAGCCGGACTTCCAGCGCGTGATATTCCGCCCGATTCCGAACGATGTCGCGCGCGTGGCGTCTCTGCTGGCCGGCGATGTGGACATCATCGAGAACATTCCGACCGCAGACGTGAAAAAACTCCGGAGCGATCCGAGGATAACCGTCTCCAGCGCGCTGTCTGTCCGCATGATGTACCTGCATCTCGACCGCCACAGGGAGACGTCGCCCCACATCACCGCAAAGGATGGTACGGCCATCTCCAACCCTCTGCACAATCTCAAGGTGCGGCAGGCGCTGTCGGCCGCAATCAACCGCCAGGCCATAGTCGAGCGCCTGATGGAGAACGAGGCGGAACCCGCCGGGCAGTTCCTCGCGCCGCGCTATCCCGGTTCGAGCCAGAAACTGAAGCCGACGCCGTTCGATCTCGCCCGCGCCCGGGCGCTGCTCGCGGAAGCAGGCTACCCCAACGGCTTCAGGATCACGCTGCACGGCCCAGTGAACCGCTACCCCAACGATGCCAGGGTGCTCGAAGCCATCGCGCAGATGTTCACCCGTGCGGGCCTTGAGGCGAAAGTCGAGACGCTGCCGCCCTCGAACTTCTTCACGCGCGCCTCCTCCGGCGGGATTGGCGGCGTGCCTGAATTCTCGGTCATCTTTGCCGGTGGCGGCACAGCCTCGGCGGAGCCCGCATCAGCGCTGATCCCGCTCATACTCACCAATGACCGCTCGAAAGGAACCGGCGTCGCCAATCGCGGACGGTACTCCAATCCCAAAGTGGATGACCTCGTGCTGCGCGCCGTCAAGGTGATGGACGACCGGCAGCGCAACGCCATGCTGGCCGAGGCGACGGAAATCGCCTTCGAGGACCTCGGCATGATCCCGCTCTATTTCGTCAACAACACCTGGGCGAGCCGCAAGCCGATCACCATCGAGGGGCGCGCCGACGAGCACACGATGGCGCAAGGCGCAAGGCGGCAATGATGGCGTCTGGCCTGATGCCGCACTTCAGTGAACCCGGGGACTTCGATGACCAACGATAAGACCAACGTGGCGCAGAACGCCGTGCCGCCCGTCACCGTCGGGCTCCTGGGCTCTGTACTCACCCGCTACTGGATCGACCAGGACGCTGTCCGTCACTGGAGCGACCGTGGCATCGTGGGCGCCTGGGTCGAGGTGGAGGTGGCCCTGGCGAAGGCGCAGGCCGGACTGGGCATGATACCTGCGCAGGCCGCGCACGATATCGCGGCCAAGGCTAGCATCGACAAGGTCGACATGGAGCGGATCGCCCGCGACATCGCATCAACGATGCATCCCTTCGTGCCGCTGCTGCGCCAGCTCGAGGAGCAGTGCGGGCCGGATGCAGGAGGTTATCTGCACTGGGGCGCGACGACGCAGAACATCTTCGACACGGGCATCGCATTGCTGCTCAAGCGCGGACGGCCGCTGCTGCTGGCGAAGATCGATGCGGCCATGGCCGCGCTGGCTGCGCGTGCTCACGAACACAAGCATACGCTTCAGGCCGGCCGCACCCATGGCCAGCACGCGCTGCCGATCACCTTTGGCTACAAGCTCGCGAGCTGGCTCGCTGAGGTGCGCCGTCACCGCGCGCGCATCCTGCGCGCATCAATCGACGCCGAGGTCGCCTCCTTCGGCGGCGCGATCGGCACCTACGCCGCCATGGCGCCCAATGGCCGGAAGGTGCAGGAGAAGGTCGGCGAACTTCTCGGCCTCGGCAGCATCGACAACGCCAACCGCGCCTCCGCAGACCGCCTGGCGGATTATGTGAACACGCTCGCGCTCTTCGCCGCGACGGTCGAGAAGATCTGCGAGGACATGCTGTTCCTGCAGCGCGACGAGATCGCAGAAGCCAGCGAGCATTTCCATTACGGCAAGGTCGGCTCATCGACCATGGCGCAGAAGCGCAACCCCTCGCATGCCATGAACCTCGTCGGCGTGGCGCGGCTGCTCAGGTCCCGCGCGCCGCTTGCCGTCGAGTCGATGATCCGCAAGGACGAGGGCGACGGCAGCGGCAACAACGTCATGGATATCGTGGTCCCTGAGGTTTCCATTCTCGCGGTGTCGCTGGCTGGCGGTCTCGCCAGGCTGATCGAGGGCCTTGAGGTCGATCCGGCAGCCATGCGGCGAAATCTCGCCGCGTCGCGCGGTCAGATCATGTCGGAAGCCGTGATGATGGCGCTTGGTCCGAAGCTCGGACGCGGCATGGCGCATCATCTGCTTTACGACGCCGCAGTCGAAAGCGTCCGCTCGGGCCGGACGCTCGCGGAGGTTCTGGGAGAGCGCCCCGAGCTCGCTGATGTCGATATCGGCGCTTTGACCGATCCAGCGAAATATCTGGGAGAGGCGGTCGACTACGTGCTGGCGGAAACAATGGCTGTGGAACGTGAATGACCTGACCAAGTATGCGGGGTGAGGAACCGAACTGGCATACAGCTGAAGTGGTGCAGCAGGGGCGGTCTGGTTGGCGCCCGTTGCGGACGTACATTTTTCCTTTGCCGGGCACCCTGCAGATCGCCTTGCGCGACAACCGGAAGATCATGGCTGGACGGCGGAGCGTCATTTGCAGCTCATGCTCTGATTGTCTGGGCTTCCACCCAGGCCCCGGTCGCGGTAGCCACCGCCTTGCGGGAAACGAGCATCGTATTTGCGCTGCTGATCGGCGTCTTCATTCTCAAGCCCGGCTCAGCCTGCAGAAGCTTGCCTCCGCTATGCTGACGATGACAGGCGAGCTTATGCTGCGCTTTTCCAAATGAACGTATTCGCGTTCAGTGATCTTCATCGCGGTTCGGCGGGCCGCAGACTTGCCGATAGCGGTGGATAACGAGCAATTTATGTTATAAATCGCCGTGTCTGCCTGCTCGTATTCATCGCCAATAAGTTTGCCTTTTATGTCCTTCGTTCCCGAAATCTCCGTTCTGATGGCCTATTCCTTGGCGTGTCTGGTGCTTTGCATCACGCCGGGACCGGACATGAGCCTCTTCTTGTCACGCACGATGGCGGGCGGCGTGAAATCGGGCATGGCCTCGATGCTTGGCGCCAGCTTCGGCTGCCTGATCCATACCATCCTGGCGGCAGTCGGCCTGTCCGCCGTGATTGCGGCCTCTCCCAACGCCTTCTTCGTCATCAAGATCATCGGCGCCCTCTATCTTGCTTGGCTTGCCATCGATGCGCTGCGCAACGGCTCGGCGCTCAACGTGAAAGACGGGGGGACGCAGGGAGCCTCGGTGATCCGTTCGTTCTGGACGGGAGTGATGATCAATCTCTCCAATCCCAAGGTGATCCTGTTCTTCGTGACGTTCCTGCCGCAATTCATCTCGGCTTCGGACCCTGATGCCGCGGGCAAGCTGGCCTTCCTCGGTTTCTACATGGTGGTTTTCAGCGCGCCCGTTGCCGCACTGATGATCCTGGGGGCCGAACGCGTCGTCACCAGCCTCAAGCAGAGGCCGCAGATCATGCGGATGATCGATTATCTCTTCGCGGGTATTTTCGGCGCGTTCGCGGTGAAGATACTGCTGACCGAAAGCAAATAGATCACACCTGAATGCCGTGCTTTTCAGCAAACCGCGCCAGCTGATCACGCAGCGAAGGGCAGCCGTCGCAATCCGTGAGCATGGTCTCAAGCGCCATGCTCGCCGCGCTGACATCAAGCCCCAGCAGCATCGCTTTCACCGGACCGACAGAGGCCGGTGACATCGACAGTTTGCGGTATCCCATGGCCAGAAGCGCCATGGCCTCCAATGGTCTGCCAGCCATCTCGCCGCAGACCGT